>JAQWSU010000029.1 GCA_029243025.1 Pirellulaceae bacterium
AGATTAAGATGAAGATGAAGATGAAGATGAAGATGAAGATGAAGATGAAGATGAAGATGAAGATGAAGATGAAGATGAAGATGAAGATGAAGATGAAGATGAAGATGAAGATGAAGATGAAGATTCTCGTTAGGATTTTCGCTTGACGATTGTGCTAATAAAGTAACTGATTCGCCTCTCGGTTGACCGAGAGGGATTCCTGGGATTGTGAATTGTTTCCACTATGAGTGATTCTCTTTTTAAGATTTCGGGTGGTTATGTCTATGACCCTGTCCACGGCATCGATGGCCAGGTAAAAGATATTTGGATCAAGGGGCGGAAGATTGTCGAACCACCGACGGATCCGCATGTACGACCGAATCGGACGTTGAACGCAACTGGCTTGGTGGTGATGCCCGGTGGCGTTGATATGCATTGCCACATTGCGGGTCCGAAAGTAAATGTAGCGCGCAAGATGCGGCCAGAGGAAAAGCGGCGAGACGAGCCTGTAAAGCGAACTTCAAAAACACACAGCGGTTCGATGGGCAGTGTTCCGAGCACTTTTGCGACCGGTTACAAATATGCCGCACTTGGCTATACGACCGCATTCGATGCAGCTGTGCCACCGTTGTCGGCCCGGCACGCCCATGAAGAATTCGCAGACACTCCCTGTATCGACAAGGGATTCTATGTTTTGATGGGCAACAACCATTTCGTGATGAATGCAATCCACGAGAAGGATCCCGAACGCTTAAAAGCCTTTGTCGCTTGGTTGCTTGGTGCGGCCAAGGGGTATGCTGCAAAGTTGGTGAATCCGGGCGGAGTCGAAGTCTGGAAGCAGCAGCAGGCAGGCAATGTTTCGACGATTGACTCAAATGTGGATTTCTTTGACGTTACGCCACGACAGATTATCCAATCGATGTCCAAAACGGTTGACCATTTGGGACTCCCTCATCCGGTCCACATACATTGCAACAATCTGGGGATGCCAGGTAACTGGTTGACAACTCAGCATTCTATGGAGGCTTTAGATGGTCATCGGGGGCACATGACCCATATTCAGTTTCATAGTTACGGTGGTGGCGATGGTGATGAGGATACCTTCAACAGTAAAGTGGCTCCGCTCGCCGACTACGTCAACTCGCACGAGAATGTGACGGTTGACGTCGGGCAGGTCATGTTCGGTGAAACGACGAGTATGACTGGCGATGGACCGCTTGGTTACTTTCTTTCCAATGTTTACGGTACGAAGTGGTTCAGTTCGGACACCGAACTCGAATCCGGTTGCGGTATCGCCCCCATCAAATATCGCAACAAAAGTTTGGTGCATTCATTGCAGTGGGCGATCGGGCTAGAGTGGTATTTGATGGTCGAGGATCCTTGGCGAGTCGTGATGAGTACGGATCATCCAAATGGTGGATCTTTTCTCGCCTATCCGCAGATTGTGCGATTACTCATGGACCGCACCTATCGCCAGGACATCATGAAAACCGTGCACCCTTTAATTCGCGAACGGTGTAATTTGGCGGATCTTGATCGAGAGTACTCACTCAATGAAATTGCCATCATTACGCGCGCCGGGCCTGCAAGAATTCTGGGCCTGCATCACAAGGGGCATCTGGGCCCTGGGGCGGATGCTGATATTACAATCTATACGCCCCACGAAAATAAAGAAACGATGTTTGAATTGCCCAGGTACGTGATTAAGGACGGCCAAATCCTTGTCGAAGAGGGAGATATTCGGGAGGAGCATTATGGCCGCACGTTACATGTTGGGCCTCAATACGATACCGACATTGAACCGCAGATTGCCGACTGGTTTGAACAGTATTACTCGGTTCGTTTCCGAAATTATCCGGTCGGTGCGCATTATCTACATGATGCAGAGCAGATTCCTTGCGACGGCAGCTGAGTTGTTCAGGACGGATCTCGTAGTTGTTTGTGCAGTTGCGATGGGAAAGGGTATTCCGCGCGCTCTAAGGCTTGGCGATATTCCTCAGCGTTGTTGATATTCACGAGCGAATCAAGTTCCGGGTCGACGCTCCGTAAATCGTTGACGTCGATTCTCCGAGTGCTTGCCTCCTCGAACAAAAAAAATGGCCGCAGGCGATTCTGGCAGAGCAGCGAAGTAGCCAGCGGGAGGACTCGCCGGCGGTAGAGTGCAGCCAGAGGGTGATGGTGGCGGCCATCGACCGGGACGACGATGTCATCCTCATCACGCATCAACTCCAGGAGGCGGTGAACCCAGGTAGGCTTGAGAAAGGGGACGTCGCAGCTGGTTGCATAACAGATCGTGTCGACATTGCTGATCGCCTTCATGCCCGCTGCCAACCCTTCGAGCGGACCTCGTTCGGGCTGTTCATCTCGGACAACTTGGACATCCGCCGGTAGGGTGGGTAAAGGCTGCCCGATCGCGGAAACCACGATTCGAGTGGTTACCGCTGATTCCAGTTGCCGAACTACTCGCTGAAGCATGGATTCTGGGCCAAAGGGCAGATTGGCCTTCGGAAAACCCATCCGCGAGCTTTGTCCTCCACAGAGAATAATTGCTGCAGTCATGGCTTCCTTACACAAAATTTGAATGTTGGACGAAACTGTAGCTTCTGTGCGGTGTTTCACGTCTAATATGCCAAATATTTGCCGAGCCCGCACGTGGGGAGGGGAGCGGCTGCCGTCTTACCCAAATTTGGCTCCACGAACCAATCAAATCAAGATGAACGGGAGAGTTTCGATGTCCATTTTCCGACTCCTGCCAGCTGCTTTGGCGGCCTTTTTGTTAATCGGTGATTTTTCAGTTGCCCAGCCCCCCGCGGCTCAAGATCGTGATGAGCGAGCGGGTCGTGGTGAACGCGGTGCGGGCCGTGGTGAACGCGGCGCGGGTCGTGGTGAGCGGGGTGCGGGCCGTGGTGAACGCGGAACCCGAGAAGGACGATCGATGATTATTATTGCCTTGGACATTGATAGCGATGGTGAGATTTCATCAGAAGAGCTGGCGAATGCCGTGGCGGTCCTCAAGAAACTTGACAAAAACGAGGATGGAAAATTGACGCGAGACGAATTCGCGGGCGAAAATCGTCGAGGTGGACCGCGGGGAAACGAATTCGGCGGCCGTCCTGATGGGCCGGGCCGGGAGCGATTCCAGGGGCCGGGGCGAGGAGGTCCAGGTGCAAGTCGTGGAGCTGAATTCATTGAACGGCTGATGGAAGCTGACACCAATGATGATGGTAAGCTCAGCCAGGACGAATTACCCGAGCGGATGCGGGAGCGAGCAGACCAAATCGATAGCGATGGGGATGGCTATGTCACAAAGAAAGAGTTGGAAGAGATGATCAAGGCCCGTTTCAGTGGAGGCCAAAGCGGGCGTCCTGGCGGTGCGGATCGTGGTAATCGTTCACGTCGTCCGCAGCGGCCCGAGCAGAGGGATTGAAAAGAGCGGTAGGTCTCGCCTTGGTCTGTGATCGCGGGGAACGTTGCTCAGCGGTAGTCTGTTTGGGGCGACATTCGTGAGGCTTCGGCGGCCCTTTTGATCTCCGGGAGAAAAGGTGTCCGCCGAGGTTTGCGGTTGTTCTCTGCAGTGGCAAGGAAGAGCGGAATGCCCTGGCATCGATGCGATTCGTGTCAGGCTGTTTGCACCTCAGTTTGAGAGGCTCAGATTAGCGGATCAGGCCTTTCGCATCGGTGAACCACCGTCTCAAGGAGTGACAACCGTATCGAAAGGTTGGCTATCTTTACTTGTTGCCAGCTTTGTTTGACGAAACGGTTCCGAGTGTTCATTACTAAGCAGCCGCCCCAGGGAGGGCTCACAGCACACTCCAGTTGACCGCACGCGGCCCCCGTTATTCTTTTTCAATCATGTGTGGGGATTCTCATTGGTTGTGACATTGGGCGTCTTTGGGAGCTGTTTAGAGGCCGAATCGCCATCGGGCAGGATTGGTTTTTTTGTCGGATGTTATCGGTGCATCAGATTCCAGCGCTCCGGAGCAGCCTTGCCATTGTTATACTCTTCTGTTTACCTCTGCACTCAAAATGATGGAATGTAATGGCGTTAGAAATTACTTATCGGAATAAGTGTTCTGTTCCCGTCGAGGTCGAGGGGATTGTTCCTGATCGACTGGTAGGAAAAGAGCTTGATGAAATTCGTCGTGAACCAATATTTGTCGGTAATGAGGAAACTACCCTGGGAGATCTATTCGATGTTGCAGGTGATGCTGCCGAACCCTGTATTGAATGGCATGGTGAGCTTGCGGGGGTTCACTGGATAGGTGCCAAAATGAAGTCAGGTACCGTCCGAATTCATGGTGATGTGGGCCGGCATGTTGGAAGTGAGATGGCTGGCGGTGAGATCCACATTTTCGGAGCTGCCGGTGATTGGTTGGGCGGCGAGTTAAAGGGAGGGCTTATTCACGCTCGCGGTGGCGCGGGTCATCTCGTTGGCGCCGCCTATCGAGGTAGTCGGCGTGGCATGACGGGAGGCACAATCTTGGTTGAAGGCGGCGTCGGCAACGAACTCGGGCATACCATGCGGCGAGGTTTGATTGTTGTCGGGGGTGGGGCCGGTGATTTGATCGGATTCAATATGTTGGCCGGCACAATTTTGGTCTTAGGTGAGGTTGGAATTCGGCATGGAGCTGGTATGAAACGCGGGACCATCGGATTTTTTGGGGACGATGCCCCGGAACTGTTGCCAACTTTTAAGTATGCTTGTCGATTTGATTCTCAAGCGCTGACCCTGGTTTATCGAGAGGTGGAACGGTTAGGATATTCACTTCCACCGGAAGTTGAGTTGGCGGAATTGTCACTTTACAACGGGGATTTTATCGAAGGTGGCCGAGGTGAGATCTTAATTCGTTCCAGCGCTGGGGAATCTTCTTGCATCGCAGGTTAGCAGGTTGTTCATGCCCTCGGTCCCTGTTGGCCTGGAAGACGGATGCCGGTTTGTTGGACCAATCAGGTTAAAACAGTTTCTTCGCAGTGTCCCGGCAGCGCGGTTGAAAAGTGAACGCGTTTGACGAGATTTTTGTGATAAAAGGGAGTGAGTCGTTGACTGATCGTCCAGCAATTGAGATCAATCATTTGGGGAAAGAGTATCGCCACGGTTGGTTTGGTAAACGCGTGAACGCGTTGCACGATGTGTCTTTTCAGGTCTTTCCCGGACAGGTTTTTGGTCTTTTGGGTCCCAACGGCGCTGGAAAGACAACACTCATCAAGATTCTTTTGGGCATTGTGCGTTCCACGGCGGGTTCTGCTCGCTTGTTGAATTACGCGGCCGGAGATCGTCGTGGGCGTCGCCGTGTTGGTTATTTGCCGGAACACCTCCGTCTTGCTCGGCACCAAAGTGCGCGAACTGCACTCGAACTCTATGGCAAGCTCAATGGATTGTCGAATCGCCAAATCTTAGAGAAACGCGATGATTTGCTAACGATGGTCGGCCTCGCAGGGCGTGATTGTGAATCGGTACGGCGATTTTCGAAAGGTATGCAGCAGCGATTAGGGTTGGCTCAGGCTCTGCTTCACGATCCGGATGTGTTGATTCTTGATGAGCCTACGGATGGACTCGATCCTGTGGGGCGACAGCAAATTCGGCAGCTATTGCATCATTTGCGAGATCAGGGACGGACCGTATTTTTGAACAGTCATTTGTTGCAGGAAGTTGAGCTGATATGTGACCAAGTTGCCATTTTAGACCACGGCCAGTTGAAATTCGTGGGGACAATCGGCGCGTTGACGCCGACTGCAGAGACCGACTTGAGAATTCAGGTATCGGGTGACGAAAAAGCAATTCATGAAGTGACGAACGGCTATCCGGACGTCACGGTTGTTCCCTTGCCGGACGGCCTTCACTCCATTCATTTGTCAGTACCGGACCAAGTCACTGCTGATTCGTTAGTCGATCAATTACGGCAACATAATGTCAGCATTGTTCAATTGAATCGGAACAAGAAAACACTCGAAAGTGCCTTCTTGGAACTGATTTCTGAGAAAGCTGAACTCGTATGAGACCCTACCTCGCGATTATCAAGGATTCATTTCGCGAAGCATTGGCGTCGCGAGTTTTGTGGATCCTTTTGCTCCTAATCACATTGGTCTTCGTGGCAATCTCTCCCATCGGTTGGCAACGTCAGTTAACGTCGCGCCTCGGGCCGAATGACTTGATGCGTTTGGAGGGGCTGGCGCGGCGATTGGATACGGATGATGGGCCGACTGAGACACCCGAGGGTCGTCTACGGGCAAGATTGAGTGATAATTTGTTGAGTAAACTGGCGGAACACGCGGCCAAATCGGATGACGAGGAACGCATGCGCGTGTTTAAGCTGCAACGAGAGCTTGCAGCCGAACTGGATGCCGAATTTGCGACCCTCGACTTTTATGATCAACAAGTCTGGCGAGGGGCCGAACTCAACGAAGAGGCACGGAAGTTGGCTGATCAGGGACTTGAGAATCTATCTGAAGGTGAGTTGCGACGGTTCAATCGTTTGTCGCTCGAAGCCGCCTTTCCTAGGCACATTCGTACACGCCCCAGTCGTTCTGTTCTGTTTACCTACTTCAACTGGGATGTGGGCTTTCCCTTGCCGATGACCGACGAGCAAGTGAGGGATCTCGTTGAGAATACATTGGCAACCTTTATGAATTTCTTCGTCGGTTTTGTCGGCGTATTTTGTGGCATTTTGGTGACCGCATCGATCATCCCGAGCATGTTTGATGCCGGGTCTATCAATTTGCTGCTCAGCAAACCCATTTCACGTTCGTTGTTGTACCTATCCAAATTCATTGGCGGATGTTCTTTTGTCTTGATCAATGCGACCTATCTCATTCTTGGGTTGTGGTTGATCGTTGGTTGGCGATTGGGGATCTGGAATCTCCGACTGTTATGTTGCATTCCTGTATTCCTGTTTCTCTTTGTCCTCTATTACTCCGTATCCGGATTGGCAGGTCTCATTTGGCGCAACACCGTGGTGTGTGTCACGATTACGATCGTTTTTTGGTTCATCTGTTTTATCGTCGGTAACGCGAAGTTGATGATTGACACGTTGGTACACAATCCGAATCGTATCGTCCGAATTATTCCCGCGGCTGAAGAGCTCTTCAGTAGGACCGACAATGGACAGGTGCGACGGTGGACGAGTGAAGCGACGAGTTGGACGGACGCGTTTTCGACCGATGGGCCATCTTTTGTGCCGCCATTCATTATCACGAAAATCGGGCCAATCTATGATCCAATCAACAAGAGGTTGATCCAGGTTGAGCGGGGTTGGCCAAAGTTTCGTTTGCTGACGGGAACGGCAGCAGATGGTTGGGCCGCTCTCGAAGTCGGTGACGCGCCGTCAGAAACATCTGCCTTGTTGAACGAACAGGATGGTCGGCCGATCGCTATCGCTTCGAGCGGCATCGTTCGATTTCGAGACTCTGTAACGCCTGTTGCCGATCGTCCGAAGATTTTCGGCTTTGAGATACCCTTGCCGGATCAGCAGGGTACATCGGAAGAGGTGGTGTTGGATCCGCGTATTTCGTTAGGCGGTGGCGCTCAGGTCGCAATTTCGCCAACGTCGGGCATGCTTTACGTTTGGAAAGACGGACAGCTTTATGCCTATCAGCGGGAGGGGGCAGATTACATGTTGAGGAATGAGGTTGCTCTGAGCGAAGTTTCGCAGCGCGCAGTGATGGCCGCCGCTGGAAAACTCATTGTTGTAGCGCGTGCCGATGGTTCTGTCGAGGTGATCGATGCAGACTCGTTGGAGGTGAAGCAACAGTATCATCCTGAGGCCAACAATGCGCCTCGCTATGTTGTGGCCTCGCCAGACGGCAGTTTTTTTGCGGTCGTTTTTCACACGCGGAATCTTTGGGTTTATGATGCGGCTGCAGCAGAGCCGCTTGAGAATTCCTGGGTCGGGCAGGGGGATATTTCCGCGGCCAATTTTCTTTCTGATCGGGAAATGGTGGTTGCGGACCGAGGGAATCGAGTCACGGAGTATGAGTTGCCGGCTGGTAAAGTGGTCCGGCAGTGGGCGCCGACTGGGTCACTGATGCAACGGCTGTCTTGGTATTTAATTGATCCGATTTACACCATTTTTCCGCGTCCGGGCGAGCTCCAGCAGACAACCACCTACATTTTGACGGGTAAAGAAGCCATGTCCGTTGGTCGCAGAGCTGATTCATTGGATACCATGTATTTGAAAGCGGATCCATGGGCTCCGGTCTGGAGTAGCCTTGCCTTCACAGGGGTTGTGCTAATCATCTCCTGTGTTTACATTTCCCGCGCTGAATTCTAGGAAACTACCTTAGAAGTCTCTCTCCATCGTGGAGTTATTGGGTGAGTCCCAAAGCTGCAAGACGTTGGATTATTTTATCGGATTGCAGCAGTTGCCGTAACTGCTTGACAGCCGGGCGTTCAAGTCGGCTTTCGGGGGCAACGAAGTCAAATCGTTCGTCCGTGAGGGGTAAGAACCCGAGATTCGCTTGATCGGCAACACGCTGGATCGCGATACCCCAATCGGCGCGTCGTTGAGCAATGGCTGCTGCCACGGCGTTGTGACTGCGAGCTTGGACAGCGTAACCGTCCGGTTGAAACCCAGCGAGCAATTGATCAATTAAGACTCGAGTGCCGCTGCCTTGATTTCGATTGACCATCAGCGTGTTGGCATCTTCTTTTGCCATTGCCACTGCGCTGGCGACTTGCTTTCCTTCGAAACGCGCATCGCCTTGACGAAATACAAGTCCTTGGGAGCGATGATAACCGGAAATGAGGCTCATCCCCGGCTTGAGAAAAGGACTATTGTATTCGCCTGACGCTTCATCCAGTAAATGAATACCTGCCACATCACATTCGCCTCGTTCAACGGCGTACAGACCTGCAGTTGATCCAACAGCTAAAAACTTACTGCGGAATCCGAGCTGCTGGAGTTCGCTCAATAACAAGTCCAGGCCGAGGCAATGGCTGCCAATCACGACCAGATCGGCGACTTCCAAGTCTCGGCCCAAGAGTCGTACTTCAACCGCTGAGCCTTGCTCGATTAGTTCTTCATGACGGTCGAGCGTCACAAAGCCATCCGCACGGCTGAAAGTGGTGACTGAACCAGAGCCTTTACCCATCGGATAAGCCGTGAGTTGTGCAGGTTCCTGCTGCGTGTCAGCACCAACCAATCCGACCAGCAGGTATTCTGTGCGGCCAATTTCTGAATTGATCTGCGTTGCCATATTTGCCTTCACCACTCCATGGCGTTGTGGGGGAAGTCCGGACATTTGCCGGATGACCGGGGCCACGAACTCATGAAAAGTAAACACGGCTGACGTCGGAAATCCAGGGAGGATGACGACGGGTTTTCCCTGGCTGGCTGCCAAGCAGATCGGTTTGCCCGGTTTGAGGGCGACGCCGTGAGCAACGATACCCGGGTCGTCCAGTTGTTGCACAACTTGATAAGAGATGTCGCCTGCGCCTTTGCTCGTGCCGCCTGAAAGCAGCACAACGTCGGCGGTCGCGATGGCGTGCTGAACGGTTTCTTCGAGTGCGGAGCGATCGTCGTGGATGATGCCCAAGTTGACCGGGACGCCCCCGAGTTCGCGAACCGCATCGGACAGAATTTGGGCGTTGGAATCGAATACCATTCCGGGACGCATGGCTTTGCCGGGAGCGATAATCTCGTCACCTGTGGAGGCGATGGCAACACGCGGACGCCTCCAGACAAAAACCTTGTCGGCACCGATTGCTGCCAGGACACCCGTTTCACGACTCGTCAGCAATTCGCCCGCACGGAGTACGGTTTCTCCCACGCCAATGTCAGTGCCAGCGAATGCGACTGCCGTTCCTGGCGTCAGTGAACGGTTGACCCGTACAAGTTTTCCTTCTGTCTCCGTGTGTTCCACCATGACAACCGCATTCGCGCCACGCGGCAGCATCGCTCCGGTGGCGATCGGCACAGCCGTTCCAGAAGTTACGGTGGACTGTGGCACGATGGCCGTTGCCAGCACCTCATCCAATAGGCGTAACGCGCGGGGTATCTCCTCCGTCGCACCAAACGTGTCTTCAGCCCGTAGGGCAAAGCCGTCCACGTTTGAACGATCAAAGGACGGTACATCAATTTGAGATGTCACGTCGCGAGAAAGGACGCGTCCCCAGGCTGTCTCTAGCGATACGACTTCCTCCGCACGAGGTGATCTGCTGATGGCCGCGTGGAAACGTCGCTCCGCTTCATCCCGATCGATCACATTGAGGAATTGTTGTTGTGATGTGCTTGATTTAGGCGTCATACAGGAAGACTTCGGTTTGATGTTCAGGGGGATAACCTTCACTGTCTGTCGGAATGATGACAAATCCATCGGCGCGAGTTGTCGAGCTAAGCAGCGAGGCGCCTGAAATAGCGAGGGGGTCAATGGCCTGATCGACAATTGATACTCGGGCATAGTCGACTCGTCCAACCTGTGATACAAGCTTACGCCGTAGTGGTAGGGTGGATTGCCGATAGGGCCAATCCAAAGAGCCACCCGCGAGGGTGCGAATTGCTCGGCCTGCGAAAAAGTCGTAGGCGCAGAGGCATGAGACGGGATTGCCTGGCAATAAAAATACGAGCCGATCATCCATGCGCCCCATGCCGGTGGGACTGCTGGGGCGCATTGCCACGCCATGGATTGCAAGTTCTCCGTTCTGTGCCAGCAAACGTGGAGCGTGGTCTTCTAGTCCCACGCTTGAACCACCAGAAACGATCACAATATCAACATCGTCCTGCATCGCTGTAAGAATACTTGATTCTGTGTCAGGTGTCAGGCCGTGTTCAACCACCACACCACCGTCTCGGCGGACCAATGCGCTGAGCATCGGACCATTGGCATCAGCGATTGTGTAACCCGTTGGTACGGTGCCACTGGCAACCAGTTCATTGCCGGTGATCACAAGACGAATTTTGGGTTGTCTGATCACCGAGACTTGTCCTACGCCAATCGACGATAAAACACCAAGGTCTTGAGGGCGAAGTCGTCGTCCACGTTCCAGGATACATGTGCCCGTTGGGATATCTTCCCCCCGATGCCCGACGTGCTTTTGTGGCGGAACCTCTCCCTGAGCCAGCAAATGTGACGCCTCGGTTTGTGTGCGTTCAGCAGGCAGCACAGCGTCGGCGCCGTTGGGCATTGGCGAGCCGGTCATAATGCGAACCGTTTGCCCCCGTTGCACATGACCTAGAAAAGGTTGGCCCGGGAATGCTTCGCCGGTAATGGTGAGTTTGAGTGGATTGTAGGGTGTCGCGCCCAAGGTATCCGCCGACTGAACGGCGAAGCCGTCCATCATCGCACGGCGAAAGCCAGGCACGTCAACTTGGCTCGTGATCGAATCGGCTAACACACGCCCAGATGCGTTGCCGAGAAAAACGGACTCGCTGTCAAGCCAACCGCTGTGTTGGTCAATCCACTGCCAGACCGTTGTGACCGTCGAGCGGCTTGTAAAGCCCCTCATACGAACGTCGGAAAAATTACGTGGTTGTTTGGAGTTGTTCATGACGTTGAGTCCAGCGGACGGTTGGCAGAGATTCCCGTGACGAATTCACGCCAAGTCCGAAGCTGTTCACTTGTGAGGCTGTTGACGCGTGTGATCTCGTGTTGTTCCCAGTTCTCTGCAGGGCCGACAAGAACGGTGACGGTTAATCGACCGTTTTCTAGATAGCAAAAGCGAACGTCGATTGGGCTTTGTGCCGGTAGGTCGGCAGGCAGGTTGCGAACTGTGCAACGTCCAAGTTGAACGCACTCATCGGCGGAAGCGCTTTCGCCTTCAACAATTTGCACCAAAACGGACTTCTGACCATCATTTTGAGTTTTGAAGATTCTTTTCGCCGTAATCGGCAAAGGGGTATTTCGGGGGATGATGATTGCGTTACGGGACTGTCGTGTCAGCGGATCGGAGGCAGCGACTCCGAGACTGTGGGAGTTCACATTTTTGACTGAAAATTTTGCCGGCTCTCCACGGCTTTCTGCCAAGAGGCGCTCGGCGTGGAGTGCTGCGCCGTGGGCGACAGCTTCATCCGCAGCGACAGAAGTGTCCGGTTCGATTTGTGACATTTGTTTCAGGAGACCTGCAACCGCTGGCATGCGGGTCGAGCCACCCACGAGCAAAATTCGATCGATGTCGTTCCATCCCAGCCCGGCCGCTTGCAACGTTTGCCGGGTGGTAAAACTGGTTCGATCCAAGAGGTCCTGGGTCGCTTCTTCGAATTGTTGACGGCTTACCTCAAGACGCAAAGCCTTGCCCTGATAATCACAGGGGATTGTCGCCTTTTGTCTCGCAGAAAGAGTGCGTTTCGCATCCTCGCTGTCGCGCCATAATCTGCCCATCGTGTTTGCATCTTCACGCGGGTCCAAATCGAATTGTCGGATGAATTCTTCAGCCACCAGATCGACCAATCGACCGTCCCAATCGAGTCCTCCGAGACGAACGTCTCCGTCGGTTGCTAAAGCTGTAAAATCCGTTCCGCTAATTTCCATGACGGTGACGTCGAAGGTGCCACCTCCCAGGTCATAGACCAATATTCGCAACGGCCGCGTGCGTGTGTGGTGTTCGCGCAGGAAACCTTGTTCGTAGCCAAAGGCGATTGCGGCCGCGGTCGGCTCGTTAATGATGTCAATCACCTCTAAGCCAGCGATGAATCCTGCATCCTGCGTTGCTTTTCGTCGAACCTCGTCGAAGTAGGCAGGAACCGTGATTACCGCTTTTGTGAAGTTACCGATCGCTTGAGCGGCGTCCGTGCGGATTTTGTGTAAGATCCAGGCCTCCAGTGCCTCTGGGGGATAGTGTCGACCGCCCAGTTGTTTGGCAAACGAGCGACTACCGAGTTCTCGTTTCATGCATTGGGCGACTTGTTCTGCATCAGTGGTAATCGCTTTGAGTGCTTCCTTGCCGATTACGACTTCATCGTTTTCAAATAACACGACACTGGGTGTTACTTTGTCGCCTTCGGCATTGGCTAACGTTTGCGGACGTCCGGTTGGGTCAACCCAGGCAATGGCCGAGTAGGTTGTTCCGAGATCGATTCCGATAGCAGGAGACTTTGACATGGCCGGACGTATGTTGGTTTGGTTAGAGAGTGTCTCGAATTGTCTCTGCAGATCGTGATGTGAGAAGACCAGTCCGGCGAGCGACCACGTTGACTCCAGGGAGTATTCGTGCCGGCGATCCTAAAGCTACTGCCTTACAATACGCAGAGTTGCCGCTTTTCGCAATTGGGCAGCTTGGCGAGAGAAGCTCGGCTGAAGGCCATGAGCTTGCTGGCTGCGGCTCAGGTAGAGCTTAACGTTCGAACCGGCCGTTGAATATTTTCCGCTTCCGGGGAGTGTTAGCCTTGAAACGTTCATAACTCGCCAACGGAAAAAAATGTTGCTGGATGTCCGGCTGAACCGAAGTTAGAGCCAGCACGGAAGGTCGGTCGTTCAAGGAGGACGTCGTTTGTTACCTTCAGCGAGTTCTCGCTATGCCTGTCGAAATTATGCACGCAATGATCGCGGCGGTCTTTGCTTTGGTTTGGTTTATGGTGTGGCAAATTCTGTCGGGCGGACAGCGGCCGCAAAAGCGACCGCTGCACCATTCGGAGGTCTCTACCACAGACCTTCCGCGAATACCTGATCCCGAGGTGCCTCACCCTCTCCGCCGCCATTCGTCGGCTGGAAGTCGAAGTCGCCACGCGATCCCTTGATTCGCACGAGTCGGTAATCATCTTCCTTGCCGATAATTCGAACCTGCTCTCGATTGCTCGAATCGATCGTTGTGGTCAATTCTTGGCCATCCTCTGAGATGGTTACTTGCAACGAAGACATGTTGTCGGTGAATTGGATGTCCACCATTTCAACGTCTTCCCAGCCGTCGTCGAACTGAGACCACTCATGGCCGTCGGTTTCGTTGACGGAAGTGTACAGGCCGGAATCGGAGTGGGATGACAAGGTTTCCCAGATGGCGAATTTTGGGTCTAAATTGCGATTGTCGAAATTGTATTCGGTGTCGCCGGTGCCGCTGGCGGTCAATTCGATATCGAAGGTTTCCGTCGAATTGTCCGCAGGTGTTGGATCTGTAAAGTGCGGGTCAGCGGTTCGCAATTTATAGCTGCCGGGTGTGATCGTCTCGAAGCTGAAGTTGCCATCTGAGTCAGTCGTGGTTTCATACGTGACATCGGCTCCGATGTTGTTGACACCGCTCAGATAGACCGGAATGCCTGCGAACTCGACATTTGCGTTCGAGAAGGAGCCTTTGATGCCACCTTCGACGAAGTTGACGACGGTCACGCTGACGGTCGCGGTACTCTGTCCGCCATTGCCATCGCTGATCGTGTAGGTGAAGGTTTCGGTGCCTTCCGTGAATTCTTCAGCCGGGGTGTATTCGATCGTGTCTCCGACGATGCTAACCGTGCCGGCGGCCGAACCATCGCTCACACTAATAATCGAAAGGACTTCATTTTTGTCGGGAGAAATCGTATCGTTCTCGAGTACGAGAATGGAAATCGAACCGGCACCAGTTTGGGCCGAGGCCGTATCCGCAACGGCCGTCGGAGCGTCGTT
This sequence comes from Pirellulaceae bacterium, assembly GCA_029243025.1. Lineage (NCBI taxonomy): Bacteria > Pseudomonadati > Planctomycetota > Planctomycetia > Pirellulales > Pirellulaceae > Pirellulaceae bacterium. Next base: position 14,503 of record JAQWSU010000029.1, read on the forward strand.
GACCTCATTGACGAATACTGTCACAACACCGCTTGCGGTGCGAGGGTCAGCCACGCCGTTCGTCGTGCCGTTGTCGGTGACCGTGTATTCGAAGGAGAGCGATCCGGCGAAATCTTGGGCTGGTGTGAAGGTGACGACGTCGCCATTTTTCTCCAGTGTGCCTCCCGATTCTTCGCCGACAGAGACGAGTGCGAGAGTTTGGTCAATCTCACCACCTCCCGGTAGAGCGTTTGCTAGTAGCTCCGCCGCGGTAAGCGTTAGTGTCGTGTCCTCGTTGATCTCCCGATTGACTTGGAAGACGATGGGAGTGTCGTTCACCTCGCTCACGCTGACGGTTACATTCGCGTTTGCCGTACCACCGTTTCCATCAGAAATGGTGTAGCTAAAGCTTGTGCTTCCTGCGAAATCTGGATCCGGAGTAAACAGTGCTGTGGTCCCGTTTCCTCCGATTTGCACGCTGCCGTTTGCCGGCTGAGTGACCTCTGTAATGCTGAGCGTCTCACCCACGTCTGGGCTGCTGCTGTCGTTATTGAGTAGCTCAATTTCAACATCCGTTTGATCTTCGCTGACTGTGAAACTGTCGTCGTTGGCGGTCGGGTCGTCATTCACATTGGAGACCTCTACCGTGACCGTCGCACTGGAAGTGTCGCCTTCATTGTCGATGATTTCGTAACTGAAGGTGTCGATACCCGTGAAATTTTCCTGAGGAGTGTAGACGATCTCTTGATTCTCGTTGATCGATACAGTTGCGTTGCTGGTGCCCGAGACGCTGTTGACTGCCAGCGTTCGCGTTTCCGGGACAGCAAAATCGTTGGCAAGTACATTGAGAATGTTGCCCGAACTGTCTTCGTCGACTTGGAACGTGTCATCGTTCGCAAAGGTCATGCTCGCGATTTCCAAGGATGTACCCTCAAAAACCATCTGGTCGGGTGAGAGTCCAACTCCCAGGCCATGCAGTGTGGTTTCTCGCGATGGTAGATTGTCAGCCGGGTCCGCAGCGAAAACTGCATTTCCGGATCCATCTGCAATCATCGGGATCGACATGAGTAGGAATTCACCTGACCCTAATGGAGTGGTGTCGGCGGTTGCACCCGTGTCGTCTATCAGCCCCGCTGTGTTAAGATCAGAGAATTGAACGTTTTGGAAGTTGCTGCTGAATTCCACGTCGCCATTGACTGACACAGCATTGTCGTCATAAGTGATATCCAGATAGGCCGAGAAGACACCCGCGTTGAGAGCGTCTGTTCGAAGATCTTCGATGTAAACCTGCAACAGGAATTCTTCACCAGCGATGGCTGCGTTGATCAAATTGCCATCGAGATCGGTGAGCTTCAAGCGATAGGTCATCAGTTGATTTTGTTCGACGTCAATGTCGACCGCTTGGGCACTCGTGTTGCCAGCAGCGTCCGTGGCTTGGATGTCGAACGACTGCGTGCCCGCTTCGCTGATCGTGGGCGTCCACGTGAGGAGACCATTGTTGGAGTCGATGTTAGCCGATGATGGTGCACCCGATAACGAATAAATGATGCTGCCCTCTTCCGTGTTCTCCGTATCGAATGTCACGGCAGTTCCCACGAGGGCCGTATTCGGTGGGGTGGCGGTGAAGCCGTCAGGACCTGTTTGGTCTAATTCGATCGTGAGACCATCTGACAGGGAGCTTGTCGTGTCTCCCACCGTTTGCGTCGCAGTGATCTCGTAGACCCCGTCACCAAAGCTGGCCAGATTCGCAGTTGTGATGGTCACTGAGTTGCCTACTGCGGTACCTTCGCCGATTTTGGTCCCATTGCCGAATAATTCGACAAGTGCACCGTCGGCCACATCACTGACCTCAAATTCTAACTCGGTTTGGTTCGTGAGGTTGTCGGAGCTCGAGGAACCGCTGTCGGATCTTGCGGATAAATCGAGACCCACCTTGCCAGGCAAGACGTTGACCGAAATGCGTTGACTGTCGTAGGTGTCTGCCGTATCCGATCCATTCAAGGCTCGAACGCGAACTGTTGCCGTTGCAATACCTACAAAACCTTGGTCAGGAACAATTGTGAGGAGTCCGTTTTCACTGTCGACGGTGAAGTCGGCGTTCGAACCACTGACAACCGAATAGGAAACCGCATCGCCTTCAACATCCTGGGAAGTCAATTGATAAGTTGCTTCTGTGTTCGCTTCCGTCGTGATGTCATTGATGTCATCGAGGAAGGGGCCACCATTCTCAGTGTCTGGCGATACGTTGACTGCGAACGAGTTCTGAGTTGAGTGTCCCTCGGCATCTGAGATAGTGACAGTGACGTTGGCCGTTCCCGACGCACCTTCTGGCGCGCTCAGCATCAACATGCTATTTTCGATGTCGTCAAAAATGTCGACGGATGTCATGGTGACGGTGTAAGTGGGGCGACCACCTGGTTCGACCGCCACGTTGCTGATGCTTTGACGATTACTTTCACCTTCGACAAGTTGTCCCCAGATCGAATGATTGAAGTCGAGGTGGCGTGTAGCGCCTTCGGTAATGAAGAACTGAGAGCCGTTCGTGTCATCTTGTGATTTCGCCATCGATAGCACGCCAGTTTGATTGTGCTGTAGATCGACGTGGTATTGGTCGGCGAAGTCGGGTCGGTCAGGTCCGCCTGTACCGTTACCGATCGGGTCTCCACCTTGAATTACGAAGTTATTCAGAATGCGATGGAAGGTAAGCCCATCGTAGAAACCGTCTTCCACAAGTGACGTAATTTGATCGGTGACACGTGGTGCTTTGTCATCGAACAATTCAAAGACCATTTTTCCATAGCCACTGACGTCAATCTCCATGCTGCGATTGCCTTCGAGGAGCGACGTCATGACGAGATCGGGGTTGTCTGTCGTCACGGTGTAAGTCAAAGGACCATCGTTGTTGGGGTCGTAGCCGTCTAAGGGAATGTTTAGAGGCGATCCCGAAAGTAAATTGACATCTTCAACGGGGAGAATGATTGGAGTGTTGGATTCAGGAATGGCGATGCCCGTTTGCTCGGAAAGTGTTTCCAGAGTTTGGAAGCCGCTTAACCTTGTTCCGTCGGTAAATACCCAGGTGGGAAATGTCGTGACGTCGTTGTCGATTGCTATTTCGTTCGGTGTTCGATCAGAAGATGTAACTTCGACGAATGGCAGATAGGATTGGCCTTCTTCGAAGAGTTCCTTCTGTGACGTGCAATGTCCGCACCAGTTGGCACCATAAAAGATCGCGCCAGAATCGGCGATGTCTTTGGCAAATTGCACTAAATCAGGAGCCGTTGGGGTGTCACTAATGGTTACCGATTGACTGTCAATAAATTCGATGTCGACCGCGTCGACACCAGCGGTTCCACCAAATACGAGTGTCTGATGATTGGGGAGTTCGTCAGCCGGATCGGCAATAAAGGTCAGCTCGCCACTGCCGGTGGCTCGCATGCGGATCTGTGCTACTTCGTATTCAGACTTATCCAAGGGACTGGTGCTCGTGCTGACCGCACCAATTTCGTCAATGAGTCCGGGAGTGATCGTGCCGCTGGTTGCATTCTTGTAATCATTCGAAAAGACAATGTTGCCGTCGGCGACTGCTAGGTTGGAGTCGAATGCGATGTCAAGATAGGCCGAGAAAACGCCTTCGTTGCCTGCTGGGAATAACCCGTAGCCCCGCTTGTCTTGGGTCAACACTCGGACCAAGAACTCATCGTCGAATGACAGTTCGCTGACGGGGGCACCGAAAACGTCGGTGACTTGCAGGCGAATCTTGACCATGTTGTCGCTGAGGGGCGCACCGAAAAGTCGGCCGGGATCGTTCGGGTCAGGAGCGAGAATCGATCCATTGATGGTCAAATCGCTGCGTAGAAATTCTTCGGTGAGTCCCGTTTGGGTTACCGTACCGAAGGACTGATCAAGGAATCCGTTTTGAGCTAACTTGAAAATCTTCGTATCCGTATCGATGTCAAATGATCCACCCAGATTGATGGCATCATCACCGGTGAAGATGCCACTCTTTGAGATCATTTCAAGCGTGGTGACGAGATTCGTGGTTTCAACCCGGAGCGATCCATTCAGCGAGTTGTAGAGCACAAACGTGTCAGCACCGACTTGGATTTCGATGTCGCCGGCCTCTCCCTCGGCGGTCGCCGCCACTGCAGGACTTGCAGCAACCGCATTCAGTGTCCGGATCACCTGATCGGCGTCGTCAATAGTGACCACCTCATCACCATTGACGTCGAAAACCTCAGGTTGTGCAGACAGTGTCCCCTCGTTCGTATAGGGAACGCCTGCGTGCGCCATTAATTCACTGCTGCCGCGACTAAGGGCATTCAGGATTGCCAGAGCGTCCATCGAGGCGAGGTGGCCGTCGCGATTCACGTCCGCAGCCTCTACGGAGTTGTCGATGGAGGCCATCGTGTCGGCAGCGAGCAACACACGAGATTCGAGGTGCTCGTTTGTTGTGAAGCGACACTGCGCGTCCCGATGAGATCGCGTTGAAGAGGCGCGTTTGAAGGGTGGAAAGCCAATTCGTCGCAGTAGCTGGATCATAGTCATTTCTGTTCCGGGTGAGTGAAGACCGAACGACTTCGGGTTGTCCTGCTGTAATTTGTCGATCCGTCATGCTCGCGGCTGGCCACGCCCATCTTTCATTGTGACGCTTGCCGTGATTTTTGTGTCGAATGTGGACTGGTGGTTTTTTAACTTGTCTTCCGGCTGCCAGCTCGTTTTGGGCTTGTGCTGACTTAGCGGCGGTAGGAGCGGGATCCGATTTTGTTTTGCTCTCGACTGAGCAGATAGGATTGGGGTGATTTGCCCCGCCTAATGTTTACACTAGTTACGTTAAGTTTTTTTTTCAAGCAAACCATTCTGACTTCGAGTCGACTGAGACTTGCCTGCCATGTCGTGGGTGGAAATACTGTCAGTAGACTCATAACCGCAATTTTCCGCTTTTGTGGAATGAAAGAAAGTCCCGTCTGCCAAACCACTTAAAACATTGATGTAAATCCAAACCAGTAGTAACCTAGACACTTAGAGATATAAGCGTTCTTTCACGCGACAACCCGCCAAATCTTCTACCTTTTCGGATAAGAATCGCCCCGGCAAGCTTCTCTGTGGATCAGTTTTTCTTCGATGATGCAACGACGACAACGCGCTAAAACTGCCTTTCAACGCCAAGCTGCTCTCGAGTCACTTGAGGAGCGTCGCTTGCTATCTTCAGTACCCTACGGCGCAGGGGCCGAGGATACGGCAGAATATATGCTGGGGGATGTGCTGGTTTCCGTGGTTCTGCTGGAATCGGACGGTACGCTGGATTCGAGTACGGAGAATTGGACGAGTCAGTCAATTCGAGAAACTAAGGAACGAATTGTTACAGGCATGGAATGGTGGTCGGATGCGCTTGACCAACAGTCCTCGGTGCACGATCTGAATTTTTATTTTGATTTCACCTTTGCGGATCAGCCGATTGCGACGCGATACGAGCCGATTTCGCGACCATCCAACGATTTTATCTTCTGGATCAATGATTTTTTCGCCGCAGCTGAGGTACCCAGTGCGACTGGTTTTGACGATCGAATCCTGGACTTCAATCATCGGCAACGGATTGAGTACGGAACCGATTGGGCATTCACAATCTTCGTCGTGAATGCCGAACAGGATTCGGATAGTCGTTTCGATGCGAGCGGCTCATTTCCTCGTGCCTTCGCCTTCGCCGGTGGTCGATTCTTTGTTGCGACCTCTGAGCGACCAGCGAGTACGTTTGCTCATGAAGCGGCTCACATGTTTTGGGCGATGGATGAGTATGCGGGGGGAAAGTCCTATGATGAGCACCGTGGCTATTACAACTCACAGAATACGAACGCCTACGATGGCAACCCGAATCCGGAAGGGCGCGTTCGTAGCATTATGGATTCTCATCTTACTGCTTTTTCAACCCACGCTATCTCGGACTCTGCGATGGAGATGATTGGCTGGAAGGATTCGGATCAGGATGGGATTTTTGACGTGTTAGATGTGCCCCATCACTTGGAAGGTCAAGGGGAGTTCATTTCACCAGAAAACCGCTTTTCCTTCTCCGGGATGACGCAAGTCGCGACGCTTTCCAACCATAATCCGGACGGTAATGGAAATGCCATTACCCTGAATAGGATCAGTCGGGTTGAAGTTCGCTTTGATCAGTCAACCTGGGAAACGGTTGGAACGTATGATGCCCATCAGGTTGATCTGGATTTTGATATTCCCGTTCCCCGAGCCGCACAACAGATCGAGATTCGTTCCGTTGATGACTCGACAGGTTTGACTTCCAATGCTTGGGTAGATTATTTCGATCACCCCTTGATTTCGTGGCAAAACGTGGAATTGCCGACGGATGTGAATGGTGACTCGGCTATCTCGCCGCTAGATGCGTTGATCGTGATCAACGAACTAAACCAAAATGGCTCCCGTGAATTGCTGCCAGCGCCTGCCCCTTCAGTAATCGCTTTTATCGACGTGAACGGGGATGGTTTTGTTTCCGCGATTGATGCGTTGTTTGTGATCAATCAATTAAACGAGGCATCGTCGGTGGTTGGGATGGAGCCCACGAACCAAATATCAGCGAGTCAAAACTCGGGGATCGGAGAAGGTGAATCGCCAGGCAGAAATGCTTTTGCCGCCGGGCGGCAGCAAAACCGTGGTTTTCCAAAACCGTGTCGAGAAGTGGTCGAATCGTTTGAACCTTCCAGCGATTATTTGCGTAAAGCTGCCAATATCGACCTGATCTTTCGGGATTCCTTTTATACTGAACAGGCGAGGGAGAATCCGGGTGGCAGATCTCGATGTTTGAAAAACGGGAACCAAAGCACATCATGGGATGCGTTGCATCTCGATTCCAAGCTCTAACTTTCGGCTAAAGGGTTGCCTAGCGTGTTTGGTACTAAAAGACGGAGATCGGCAAAACTGCAGAGTCGTCGCTTGACGGCGGAAGCTCTGGAAGCCCGTGAAATGCTGACCGCCGTCGATTTGACAGATCGAGACCAATTACTGTTAGAGTTGATCAATCGGGCACGGCGTGATCCGCTTGCTGAGGCGGCTCGTTTTGAAGTTGATTTGAACGAAGGTTTGAACCCTGACACGATCAATGGAGATCCGAAGCAGCCGCTCGCCCCGAGTCAAATTTTGACTGATACCGCTCGAGCCCACTCGTTAGACATGTTAGACCGGGAGTTTTTCGCTCACGTCAATCCGGATGGCCTCGGGCCGGCGGATCGGGCTTGGGCTCTCGGCTATCCCGGCACTGCAGGAGAAAATCTCGCTTGGTACGGGACGGATGCCTTCTTGGATCGTGACGGGGAAATCTACGAACGTCACAAAGCTTTGTTTCTCAGTGAAGATCATCGCGTCAACATGCTCGTCGGCGGTTACCGTGAAGTCGGTTTGGGAATTGAATTCGGATTCCTGTCGATGGGATCTCGAAGCTCGATTATGGTCACGGAGAATTTTGGGAATCCGGGCGGCCAGCATTTCATCACGGGTGTGGCCTACGATGACAGTGTTGAGGAAGACAAGTTCTACACGATGGGTGAGGGTTTGGGGGCGGTTACCGTGACCGCGGTACGCGAATCGGACGGGATGATATTTACGGCCGAAACGGGCGAAGCAGGTGGATACGGGATGCAAGTGCCCGATGGGGTTTACGCCGTGACGGCAACCAATCTCGGTGACAGAGACTCGATCACGTTTAAACAGATTGCGATCTTCGACTCCAATCAGAAAGTCGACTTCAATACCAACACGCCTGACGATTCAGCTCTAGCGGGTACGATTTTTCATGATTTAAATGGTGACGGAATGCAGGATGTTGAAGAGCCCTACTTGCCGGATCTCGATGTGTTTGTCGATGTGGATGGCGATGGTCGACTCGGTCCGAGTGAAGCATCGGTCGTCACCGACACAGAAGGGTTCTTCTATTTTGGCGACCTACGGGCCGGATCTTATGATGTGTTCGTTGATCTTCATCCGGGATGGGTTGTCAATTTTCCGGAAGACGGAAGTCATCTACTTGAACTGAATCCGTCACAACTTCGCTTGAATATCAATTTTGCCGTCCAACTGATCAATCAAATACCGATTGCTCAAGACGACCAGTATGAAGTTCAATCCGAGCAATCGACTGAGTTGGATATCTTTGCCAACGATAGTGATGATGGAACGCTTGTAATTCAAGATACTCGCTTGCTGGTTCAACCCCAACACGGAACGGTCAGTTTAGACGTTTCGTTGGAAAAACTGTTTTACCGACCGACTTCAGGCTTTTCCGGAAGTGACTTCTTCGAATATGCGGTCATCGATGATGAAGGCCTCATATCGGAGTCTGCCCGCGTTGATCTGGACGTGCAGCCGAGTGTCGGAACGGAGTGGCAGAATCCGGTGAATCCAATGGATGTGAACGGTGACTCGTACGTTTCTTCCATCGATGTGCTCTTGATCTTGAACGATTTGAACGCAAATTCTGCCCGTCAATTACCGTTGCCGACGGATGGTGAATCACCGCCTCCCTTTCTGGATGTGAGTGGCGACTCCTTCGTGACACCCATCGATGCCTTGTTAGTACTCAATGATCTTAATCGGGTCGCCATGGAGCAAAACCAGGCTGCGGAGGGTGAAGCCGATGAGGCGGTGTCCCTGCAGTTGTCGATGGCTCCATCATCCTTGGCAGCAGCAGCCATTGATATCGCCTTGGAAGACGATCTTAAAGCCAAGAAACGGCTTTGAGCCGAAATCTCGTCCGGCCGTGCTCCTGCTAGCTGCCAGTCGCGGTCGAAAGAGCTCCTCGGAGCGCTTGCCAGGAGCCACTCTTGTGCTCTTTTTTGCACTGCTGAACGCTTTTTTGCACTGCTGAACGCGCTTTTCGACTGCTTGTTAGGATGCGTAAGCTGCACTGATTTTATCGCTCGTATCGTATTGTCTGAAATTTCGGGTGGTATGCGTCGATCTGTCTCTACGGATCTTCCACATTGTATGGACCCAGCGAGTCATGACGATGAAGGTAAAAATCACACTCTTACTAACCAGCTTGGTGGCAATCACACAGCTTGCCACTGAGCTCCATTCCCAGCAGATTAATTCCGTTGGAGACTTTTCGGCAGGGCAGGCGTCCGTTCCGCCTCAGCCGGTGCCCGGGCCGGCTCACGGCCAGCCGGTGCAGCTCCAGACAGCAGCGGTTCCACCGCCAGCGATGCAGTATTGGCAAGACTCAAATAGGGCGCCAGCCACGCAGGTGTCTGCACCCCGCGACTTGAGCTCGATTGTGACGGCTCCCACATCCGCTCCGGCTGCCGTTTCCGCTCCGGCTGCCGTTTCGGCTCCGGCTGCCGTTTCGGCTCCGGCTGTGGCTTCGGCTCCGGCCTTTCGGGAGACTTCGGAACCGGCCGATAAAGCTGCGGGGCAGGGGTGCAGTGGTGATGCAGGATGCGACTCGTGTGATGCGTGTGATTCCTGCGGAACTGCTTCCTGTTCTTGTCGTTGTGACGGTGGTCTGTTGACAGGTTTTCTAAACGGTGGCATGGCCGCTAAGCTGCGTCACGGAAAGCTTGGGGGGCATCTTTTGGGTGACTTGTGCAACAGCTACTCGGGTTGTTTCGGGATTTCTGACAGCGGCTGTCCACGACCTTCATGGATTTGGGCAGACGGCGAGGCCATGTTGCTATGGACCAACGGATCTGGGAGTGTGCCTGCTTTGGCGACGACAAGCCCCGATGGAACGCCTTTCGATCAGGCTGGCGTTCTTGGTTTGAACACCACGAGTGTTCTCTTTGGGGGCGACTTGGATGACGACGCTGATTTGGGTTACCGCGGTATGATCGGTGTTTGGTTTGACCCGCAGCAAACTTGGGGCATTGCTGGACGCGGACTCTATTTCGATCACGATACGGCTAATTTCTCAGCCCAATCGAGCGGGTCGCCAATCTTGGCCCGACCCTTTTTCGATGTGGATTTAAATGTTCAAGATGCTCTAGTTGTAGCCTACCCGGGCATCAGCAGTGGGTCGATTAACATCGATGGTTCCACCGAGATTCAGGGTTTTGAGCTCTTCCTTCGTAAGATGCTCTATTACGGTTATGGAAATCGAATCGACTTCCTGGGTGGTTTTCATACGACTCGCGTCAATGACTCGTTGCGAATCAATGATGTGATCGTGGTTGAAGACACCGGCGGAGTGTTTCCTGTAGGAACAGAAATTGAAACTGATGATATTTTCAAAACTAGGAACGAATTCTACGGGGGTGAGCTTGGGCTCATGGCACAAGGCTTTGACGGCCGGTTGACCTGGAATCTTATTTCAAAGGTGAGTCTCGGAGCGACACAAGAAACCGTTTCGATCAAAGGCCAATCGACGACGACTATTCCTGGAGGTTCTACGAACACTCGACCCTCGGGGTTGTTGGCCTTGCCATCCAATATTGGTGTTTACGAGCGAGATGAATTTACCATCGTTCCTGAGTTGTCGCTGAATTTGGCCTATAGCCTGACCAGCCGATTTCAGGCAACGGTAGGTTATACATTCATGTACTGGTCGAATGCGGCGATGGCTGCCGAGGCAGTTGACACTAGCATCAACCCGACGCAGATTGATCCACCGATCGTCGGTCCCGAAGCTCCCGTCTATACATTGACGGATGAGAGTTTCTGGGTTCAAGGTTTGACATTTGGTCTCAATGCTCGCTTCTAAGCCGCGTTGATCGTTTTGACTCGCAATCATACGGCCGGCCGTGTCGCCCTGGTTTGGGGTGGCACGGCTGTTGTCGTTAAGTGCGATGTGAAATTAAGGTGTGTGAAATTAAGGTGTGCAAGTTGATCGAATCGATTGATCGGCGATGCTGAGCGAGTTCTCAAGTCAACGCCGACGGGTGCTGTGATTCAGAAAAAAAAGAGTCAAATCGGTCTGCCACCTTGCCAAAGTGAGTTTATTAGGTAGTAATTGTTGTATGAATTTTTCAGCGATCGACACGCTTGCGATTTGAAACCGTACATTTTGGACTCTTCATGCCCTCGAGAATTATAGCTATCGGTGACATTCATGGTTGTGCACAAGCGCTTAAACGCCTCTTACGGGAGCTACAGCCAAATCAAGATGATCTTGTGGTCCCACTTGGAGACTACATTGATCGCGGTCCCGATAGCAAAGGAGTCATTGATCAACTGCTTGTCTTGGAAAGTCAGACGACGCTAAAACCGATTCTGGGTAACCACGAAGAGATGATGATCGGTGTCGTTACTGGTGAAATGCAGCCAAGCTTGTGGACACGATATGGGGGAGTCGAAACCTTGGATTCCTATCAATTTGATGGTGACCTAAAAGTGATTCCACAGGCACATGTCGACTTTCTTAGCCGTTGTCTTGATTACGTCGAAACCGATTCGCACCTTTTCTTTCATGCGAATTACGAAGCCGATGTCAAGCCTGCCGAATTGGGGCCAATGGTTTTGCGTTGGCGATCTTTGGAAGAGGCCATGCCCGGTCCGCACAAAAGTGGAAAGGTGACCGTCGTGGGTCACACGCCGGACAAATATGGCGAGATCATGGATGTGGGCTACCTCAAATGTCTCGATACCTATTGCTATGGTGGTCAATGGCTGACCGCCATGGATCTGCTCTCTGGAAAAATCTGGCAGGCAAACGATCGGGGCGAATTGCGGTAAGCTACTTGATCCTACGATTGAACGGGTGTTATCGGATGCCCTCACTGGCATGATGATCGTTATTCAGGCAGGTAGTTGAGGGTGTAGTAGGCTTCTGCATGCAGCAGCTTTTTACCTGTTGCCGAGCGAACCCCATCCAAGTGCAGTTCGTGCACGTGACCCTCTTGTAGTCCGTCCACCGTCAATCGAACCGTTTTTCGGTCATCGGCGACTTCGATATTTGTGATTTGAGGCGTGGTGTGGTCGACCTCAGGGCTACCATAGCCGGATTGGTAAATGTAGGTGTAGGTACTCATCGCATAGGAAGCCGGATCAGCTGTTGTCACGGGGTCGGCAGGCAGAGTGAAGAGCAATTCAAAGCCGTCGGGTTTTGCTCGCATCTCCCGGACCTCAAAAGGGGTTTTTCCGGTCCAGTCGACGCGTTCCAGGGCATAAGGCTTGCGTCCCCGACTTCCCCAACCCCGATTGGTGCCTCCGACAAACATTTGTCCTTGCGGGCTCATCAGCAACGCGAGCGATCCGGAGCCAAACCCGGAGCGAAATGGAAAACAGGCACCTTGAAAATGTCCTTGGACTTTTTCGAGATAGACCCGCATCACGGTGCTGTGGGTTTGGTCACCAACAAACAATTGACCTTCGAAGGGACCAAAGCGACCCCCGCTTGTGTCACAAGTGATACCACTCGCTGATTGGCCCATTTTTTTATAGGGAAACAGAATTGCCGATGGTTCAAGGCTGGGGAATCGTTTGGCTTCGGTCATGATTCGACTGCCGCTTTTCGGCGAGGGTGGATTCGTACCCGCAGAGTCCGTCAGTTGCCAATACTTGTTGCCTGTCGGATTTCCTTGGAAGGAACCGGGCCGCAGGTGCTTTAAGCTACAGGTTCCATTCCAGGGACCTTGATTGTCTGTGTAGAAGACATCGCCATCCGCGTTCATGCCGATTCCCCCGGGGCTGCGGATGCCGCTGCAGGTAGGCAGAGTGGTGCCATCTTCTGAAACCCGCATGCACCAACCGCGGAATGGGCTGGCGTCTGCAGCGCTGCCAGAACCCGTCAGGCAGAGCACGACCCAAAGTTGTCCCTGCGGATCAAACTTGGAACCAAATGCGTATTCGTGGTAATCACCGTTGATGCCCCAGTTATCTGAAATCGTCTCGAATAGATCCGCTTTTCCGTCAGCGTTCTCGTCGGTCAGTCGTGTTATTTCTCCCCGTTGGGTTGCATAGAGTTTTCCATCACGTTTGGCTAAGCCCAGCACCTCGTGCAATCCGCCGGCGAATTTCTGGAAACGTATGTCTTCGTTGGGTTTATCTGAGAAAACGCCTTCGACCAGGTAGATGTCACCACGACGCGAGCTTACTGCTAAGCGTTCGTCTGGCATCATTTCCATGGCGCCGACTTCCAGGAAAACCGACTCTGGAATTGGCAATTCTGTAATCAGGTAGTATTGGTCTTCGTTGGTTTCGCACCGAGCAGTAGAAAAAGTGCCTAATGCGATGACTGCAAGGAGGATGATTTGTCGCATCGAAATCACCATGAGTATGTTTGAGTAAAGGTAGTGTCTTGATCAGTGAGAGGAATGTACAAGAGCAATTCCTGCTTGCCCTGGCGGTTGCGGATTTGCGGCTGGGTACTCGCTGGGAACTTGATTTGTAAAGTATCGTCGACCACGAACTGATGATCATTTTCCGCTTCGATCTTTTGTCCGACCGCAGCCCGATGCCAGATTCCGGGGGTTGAGCCGTCGGATTTGATCGTGAATGTTCGGGCGAGGCCGACCGATTGTTGATCCTCCATGACGTTGGGAGTGTCTTGGATCGATAGGTTCTTCAGTTGGTACAAAAAGGTGGGGCGGTTCTCGTCGCTGAGCCGATAGCCGCGAAATGTGAGTTCGGACTCGGATGGCCAAGTCGCATCTTGCGAGGCGAGGAGGGCAAATTCAGGGCCGTCCGCCAAAGTGATCAGATTTCCACCTGCCGGCGGTTCAAAGCCTTGTCCGCGACCCGTCCAATGGCGTTTGGCGTCGATGAATGAGCCTTGCCAGATAAGGGCCAGACGGCAGCCTTGGGCATCGAATGCCAAGCTGACCTGCTCGGGAAATCCGACTCCAATCGCACGCGGTCCGGCGCCTTGGATAAAGTTGCGGTAGATGATCGCTTCGTCGGTTGGAACGAGCTCCATCGAGTTAGTGACTAAGCCAGATGGGACACGCGCTCGGTCGCCGTCAGCGAGGTAGTTCCAGACGGCTTGGATTTGACGATCGCTGTTTCCACCCAAGATTTCTGGCAGTAAGCTCTCGCCCTCGGCTGGCCACGCGGAAGGCATGCGGGTGCCCCGGCGATAAATCTGGGGATTGCGGACGTATCTGCGAAACCAATCTTCCTGAAGCCGTTTGTTCATCGTGGTCATGCTGATCGCTTGGATGCCGGTTGCGTTGTATTTCCCAAAGGTATGACACTTAATGCAGGAGAAGCCCTTGTTGCCAACCATCTTCCGGCCCGCCTGCCGAGACTCTTTCCGAGTGAGTGGAATTTCAGGCAGTCCTTCGACGCGATCTAACGTCGCAAAAAGATTTCCCAATTCTTGCACTTCGGGTGCTTGGAATTGCGGCATGCGAGTTTTCATGGAGGGGCGATCTTTGGCCCCTTGGGTCAAGACCGTCGTTAGCCAGTCTGGTTTCAATTTCTCACCAATGTGATCGAGCGTTGGCGGAAGTCGCCCCTCGTCACCCATTTCCGGTTGGGTAGACACAAAGTGAGAGTTGCGGGCCTGTTCGACACCGCCAAGGCCATCTCGCTCATGACATGCGACGCAATTGAAGGTTTGAAGAGTGGAACTCAATTTCTCTGGAGCAGACAATGTTTGGGTGCCGACTCGTTTCCGGATTGCTTGATTGAGTGACTTCCGTTGTTGAGGGCTGAACGCAAAGAGAGGTGCGTTGACGCTCGGTTGTTCTGTCAGGCAGCCTCGTTCCGCATTCAGGGCCAAGAGGTCGGGCGCGGTCGAGGCGGTTTGCGATTTTCCAATCGGATGACAGTGAACGCATCCTTTCTTCTCAAATAACAGCCGACCGTTTGAGACCAAAGACGGATTGGGCAAGAGTGGTTTTTCTTGGTCAAGCACTCCAATTTCTTTCCGAACCAGCTCGTGAGCTTTCCTTCGTTTTAAACCGGGACCTTCGATTTCGAGTTCAAGTTCCTCGCCTCCACCAATTTCGATGTAGTCCAAAGTGATTTGGTGAATACCCGCATCCAGATCAATGGTTTTGCTCAGCCAATTCATGCTGTGCTCACCGTCGTTGTCGATCAGTAGATCTTTATCGACCCAGAGTTTGGATCCGTCATCCGAGCCGAGGTGAAAGTGATAAGTTCCGCTGCGTGGAATCTCCAACTGTGCTTCGAAACGTAGGCCGAAATGATCTCCTCCGCCTGCGGCCCGCGCGTTGAAGGTTTCCGTACCGCCTTGGCTCGTGGGTGTCATTTGACTAAAGTCTGGGATGCGTTTCCAACGACCACGGAACTCCGAAAACGCGATCCCTGCCTGTTCAGGGACGTCCGGCAGCAGATAGCTTGCCACGTCATCGGCCTGCTGTTGGCTCAGGTTGAAGCTTGGCATGCGGCCAGCAGGGCGCGCCTCATGCGGGGTTCGCAGGAAATTGGCCAGGCTCGAAAGGCTGTACTTTGCCGACAAGTCACCCTGTGGAACCGAGGTGGGCAGCGGCTTGCTGTCGGCCTGCTTGTCGTCATGGCAGGCAAGACAACCAACCGTTTCATAAATCGCTTTGCCCCTTGCTTTTGAGCCAATTCTGGCCGTTTGTTGAGTGGGGCGGACATCGGTCAGGGAGCCAAGGTAATGCACGATGGCTTCCACTTCTGCGGCCGTTTTTGTTGGCGATTGATGATGAAATAGATTCGGCATCGTCGTACCCGGTTTAATTCGATTCGGATTCGCGATGAATTGCTGCAGGTATTCATGGGCGATACGACCAGCAGCCGATTGCAGGTTGGGGGCCGGTTTTCCCTTAATCGTCGACGATTGGTGACAGGCCACGCAGTTGAGTTCACCGAGTAGCAGACGCCCAGCCGACAAGCCGTTTTGTTGGGAGGCAAATCGCTCATAGGCGGGGATGATCGGATGATTCAGCTGGCAAGTTGCGAACCGTGTGGAAGTGAGCAGCACAAGAGCAGGAAGGAAATACCAAACGGTTGCTTGGCATAGCATGTTGTGTTTCATGGCAGACTTTACTGGAGTGCGTTCGTCAAACGGTTGAGGAACGAACGGTTGCCAGACGACTCGAGGAGTTCCGATGGCGGGACAGTAATAGGCTAAGATTGTAACGCGCCTGTCGGCAGGCAACAAAGCAAACCTGGCCCGTTTTTCGCATCGTGTTTAAGAAGTGAGTTGATAGAAATGTTGTGCGGTTTTTCCCAAGATGGCCGCCTGTTCGCTTTCAGTTAGCGAGTTGATCGTCGATATGAGCGCTTCATGAACTTGTCGATAGCTGGCTGCCAACTCACAGACGGGCCAGTCTGATCCGAACATGCAACGTTCTGGACCAAAACATTCGATTGCCGTTTCGACATACGGCCGCAGATCTTCAGCCGTCCACGATTGCCAGTTGGCTTCTGTGACCATTCCAGACAGTTTGCAGTAGACGTTCGGGAAACGAGCGGCTGCTCGGAAATTATCGATCCAGTTGTCGAATCGCTGATGTTTGATTTCTGGCTTTGCGAGGTGATCAATCACCATCGGTAGTTCGGGGCAAGCGGTGGCTAACGTTGTGGCGTGCTTTAAGTGTTTGGTGAAAAACAATAGATCGAAGGGGACTCCATGTCGTTCCAAGACTTTCAGCCCCTTGATGACATCTGCTCGAATGATAAAGTCAACGTCGGACTCGTCGTGAGTGACATGACGAATACCGACGAACTTTTTTCGATCCTTAAACGCCAGTAACTGCTCCTCACATTGCTCGCTCGCTAAATCAACCCAGCCGACGACTCCGGCGATGAATTCATTTTGCTCAGCCAGGTTCAACACCCAGTGATTTTCTGCAACGTTGTGTTGGGTTTGTACGAAAATCGTTTTGTCGATGCCAACTTCGTCGATCAACGGTTTTAGATCATTTGGCAGGAAGCTTCGGCGGATGGGTGTTAGTGCTTCGTCATTTAGCCAGTCGTAGTCGAATCGACCGAGTTCCCAGAAATGTTGATGCGCGTCAATTCTTGTCATCTACGTTTCCTTCAGAGCGAAAGGTCGAACGCTGGATCCCAGTTCGTCAGAGTTCGTCATTGTTTTCTGGACGACCTTCGATGTAGAACCAATTGTGGATAGGGCGCAGTATTTCCAGCACTTCGGCCAACAGCTGTTGGTCGAGCGGTTGACTGGCCCAATCGACCCACTGAGCCACTCTTTGCGGGTTGGCAGAACCGGTGACGCAGGTTGTCATGTCCGGATTCGCGAGTGAGAACTGTAACGCCAATTGAGCGATGTCGATTCCCTGTGATCTACAGTGGTGTGCTGCTGATTGGCAGATTTGACGGACCTGATCGGTGGCCTTGTGCCAAGGTGGTAAGGCAGCATTTGTCAAAAGACGAGCTGAAAATGGGGCCGCGTTCATGATGCCTACACCCTTCTCTTTCAAAAAAGGTACCAAGTCCGCCAACATCGTGTTTTGAAGCGTGTAATGGTTGTAGGAAAGGATTACATCTAAGTCGGCGTGATCGAGCACATAGCGAAACATTTTCATCGGATATCCCGAAACGCCGATGAAACGCACCTTGCCTTGTTGTTGGACGCGTCGCAGGGCCGGTAAAGTTTCTTCGACGATCTGCGACATCTCCACGAATTCAAGATCGTGGCAGAGAATGATGTCTAAATGTTCGACCCCCATGCGATGGAGGCTAATGTCAACGCTTTCGATGACTCGACGAGCGGAAAAATCAAAGTGATTCACATCGTATCGGCCGAGCTTTGTCCCCAGGTAATAACTGTCGCGGGGGATGTCACGTAGTGCCAGCCCAAGTAAAACCTCGGACATGCCACGACCGTAAAAGGGTGACGTGTCGATAAAGTTCATACCCAGATCGAGAGCCGTATGCACAGAGCGTAAGGCTTCCGACACATCGACTTGTCGGAATTCCTGGCCAAGTGACGACGCGCCGAAGCTCAGTGTCGATAATTCGATTCCCGTGTTCCCAAGGCTTCGAAATTGCATCGTCAAGTCCTTCGTGTCGTTCTTTTTGCCGAGGGCTTTGTAGCGGTGACTTTACTCAGTGATCCAATGATGTTTGTAGTCTGATCGTCAAGTTCAGGAATCCATGCGGACACCGACCGCAAGTAGCAAGTTGGCAAACCGTTGTTGGTCGGCTGTTTGGATAGTCAAAACGAGATCTTTGGTGCAAACGGCATCATAGAATGCCCATTTTTCGATCGGTTCTAATTCAAGACGAAGGCCTGCTTCGGCGATCGCGGCTTTGTATTCCGCCCAAACGGGCGGATCCTCGCTCAAGGCATAGGGTCCGCTCGTTTCGTACATCATCGTATTAGCGATATCAATTGGAATGGCGCTCAGAATTGCTCGTAGTACCTGGGTGCAGGTGACGATTCCAGGCGATAGATTCAAGCTCACCAATTCGGCATTGGGACCGAGTGTCGTGGAGGCGGGGTAGTTGCCGTCCGCGATCAAGATGCGCGCATGATGGCCTGCGCGCCCGAGTACTTCATTGATTTTAGGGTGAATTAATTGATGATTTAACATCTTGCAACTCCCTGCAATTACAGACCGGCCTGTAAGGCGCGTAGGTGGCGAGCGAAGTGGTCTTCCAAGACTTCGGTGTACGTGTCGAGGTGATTTTCGAGAACGCTGCGGACGGCTGGCCCGTGTTGCTCGTGGGTCAGGACAGAGCCAAAGGTGCAGTGAAGGATTTGGCGTCCGGGAAAGGTGAATCCTTTGCCTTCGGGAACCTCTGACCAGAGTTCAAGATAAAGTCTTTCGAGTTCTCGGTCATCTTGAATGTTGGCGGGCGATGCGACGGAATCAAGTGTCGCAGAAATGTGGTAGGTGGCCTTGTCCGTGTTGAATCTCGCTCGTGAAAAGTCGATCAGCTCACGGAATAAACGGGGTTCGTGTTTTGCGACCACACGCAGGGCTTCTAGGTAACTTGTACCGGCTGTTTTGACGTGGAATTTGCCCTGCGTTGTTCGTGCCAAAGCGGCATACATCGATAGTTTATCGGAGCCGGAGTGCAGACTTAATTTGTACGGGCCAAGCAGGCTGGCGATCGCAGCATGATCGCGCAGGGACGCCTCTAACGCATCAACATCGCCTTTGAAATCTACGCCCTTTTCAAAGTCTCCAATGAATCTCGGCGCCAAGCTCACCAGTTTCATGCCTCGTTGCAGACATTGGTCAGCGATAATAAAGTGTTCGGCCAACGTGGTGGGTTGTTCTGTTTCGTCAACGCTTAGCTCGATTTCATAATCGCGATCCGCCTGATCGTGAACCGTTTTGATATAATCTGCCAGTTCAATCGCATGATTGAGAGCGAGACCATATTTGACGGCGGCACGCATGCAAGCTTCTTCATTGAGTTCGATTCGCGTTCCGGTTGCGAGTTCGACGGTGCGGCCAAGATATCCGTTGGGCCAACTGATCTGATCGGCGATTGCCTCGTATTTTGATCTTAGAGTTGTTTCATCGTAATCATCCGCTTGGGCGTCGACGTGGTCGGAGGGATCGATCGTAAAGAAGGTGAAGCCGGCCTCGAACGTAAGATCGACGTCATCGTTTGTTTTGAGGTGATCCGCGTCGGCCCCAGTAGCTCGTGTCCAGCCCGATTCAGTCATGCCCGTTAACGCTTCCAGCATGACTTGTTTGGCCGTCCGCTGAGTTCGCGTCATCTCTCGGATCGACTGTTGCGGGTAAATGGCTTCGATTCCCGCTCCAGCTTGTTTCATGGCAGCAACGTGGCCTGGTGTCGCTAGGCCGATACGGTCGCCAAAGCCGAAGCTGGGCGCAAGTCCCAGGGTGATGGGTTTTGGATCCTGACGGGTGTTCATGCCTGATCTCCGGCTACGCGGTGAGTTGTTTAAAGGCGTTGATTGTCATCTCTGCCGCTGTTTGCGAATCGGGTATCGGAAAGGCTTCCGCCGAGAGGTAGCCGTCGTAGCCGATCTCGTTCAGTGCCGCGATGATGGGCGGAAAGTCGAGATGGCCCGCACCGACTGGTTGGCGATTTGAGTCGACGAAGTGCACGTGTCCGATCCGATGTCCGCCGGACTTGATGGCAGTCGCCAAGTCGGCTTCTTCGATATTCATGTGAAACAGATCCGCCAAGAGCACCACATTGTCGGTTTGAATCCCGTCGAGTAACTCGACTCCACTCTGGACTGTATTGCAGAGGTTGGTTTCATAACGATTCAGGGGTTCGTAGATCAGCGGGACTTCGTGAGCGGCGGCTTTCGTTCCCAGTTTTTCCAATGCTTGTTGCAAATAACTGAGGGCTGTCGTGCGATCCGTGGCGGCATCCCAACGCCCTTGCATGGATCCGATAATCGCGGATGCTTGGAACGAAGCTGCCAGTTCGATAATCGATTCGACAAACGAAATCGCTTCGGCCCGTTTGTCTTGGCTGGGGTCGGTGAGGGTGAGTCGGTGTTTGACCCAGCCGGCTCCCGTGCCGACTGCGGCCAGCTGCAAATCGTATTCGCCAAGTAGTTGCCTTAGCTTGGCTTGGTCAATCGCTTCCACCGAAGGAGGAAATACCTCGACGGCATCGTATCCTAACTTGGCGGCTCGTTGGCAGCCATCTTCGAGGCCATCCCAAAACACGAAGGGACCACCGCGAGCTTCTTCGACCAAACTAATCGTGACACAAGATTTCATGATGTTCCCTTGTTTAGATTTCCACGATGGCTTTGATGACGCCTGTCTCGGGCTTGGTGTACGATTCGAAAACTTCGATCATGTTATCGAACGAAGTGCGGTGTGTGATCCATGGTCGCGTATCGATCTCGCCATTTTCGATCAGTTGAATGATCCGCTTGAAGTCTTTGGGCAGGGCATTTCGGGACATCAACAACGTGATTTCTTTTGCATGCAAGTTCGGATGTCGGAAGGAAATCTCTTGATTGACGATGCCGACGTAGACGACCTTGCCAGTGTGGTCGACGTAGTTGAATACATTTTGCATTGAGTTCTTGTTGCCGGTTGCATCGACAGCAATCGTCGGCAAATGGCCGTTGCCGATGGCACGCAGTTGGTCCACTTCCGTTCCGTCACCCTGGAATTGGACGGTATGCTTGACTCCCATTTTTTCACGGCAAAACGCCAGTCGCTGCTCATTCATGTCCATCACGACGAGTTCGACCTTTGCGAGTTGAGCAAACTCGATCACCGAAAGACCAATTGGCCCTGCTCCGATGACTAAAAATGATTCCCCCTCACGCGGTGCTGCCCGGTCGACCGCGTGACAACCGATGGCCAGGGTTTCGACGAGCGCCAGCTGTTCGTATTCCAAGCTCTCGGAGGCGTGAAGCTTGCGAGCTGGCACGATGAATTCGGGTCGAAGGCCTCCATCAACATGGACACCGAGAACCTGCAGGTCGTTGCAGCAGTTGGTGCTCTGTCGCTGACTGGCGAAGCTGTCAGGGTTGTTAATGTAGGGTTCGACCGAGCACCGATCGCCGACTTTGACTTCGGTGACGTCTTGGCCAACTTTGATGACTTCAACACCCAGTTCATGTCCCGGGATGCGAGGGTAACTGTAAAACGGCATCTTGCCGAGATATCCCGACAGGTCGGTGCCGCAGACGCCCACACGATGAACACGTACGAGTGCTTCGTCTCGGCCTGGTTCACCCGCTGCGGGAATTTCCTTTTGGACGAAATGTTTTGGTTCTTCCAGAATGATCGCCTTCATAGTTCACCCGTTGCTTCGTTGAAATCGGAGGGAATTCAGCAATAGAGGGTCGTTTGCCTTTTAGGCAAGCCACGAATTATTGTCCGCGAACTGCGGAATCGCAACCGGCCTCCAATTAGATGGAATCAAGGAAGGGAGGGCAGGGCGGCCGAAATTGGCTTTGATTAGCGACTTCATTCCCGAAAAGCGATTTCCAAATAGCTCGATGAGTTCTCGCCGCTGGTCGGAGGAATGGCTTTTGGGGAGTACTTGCCTCTCCGGGTAAAAGCGGTGAGTTGCATGATCAGTGGGTTCTGAATTGCATGCGGATGCTAGAAGGCAGTCGTCTGCCGACAGCTGATGAGGCCGCTTGGTTTGTGCAAGCGGTGAGGGTGAGCGGTCCGCGTTACGTCGGGTTATTAGACGCGGCTGCTTTTGAGGACGTCATCACTGATCAGAGCCAACACCGAATCCAATTCTTCGTTCGAAGCATTCTGGATTGGATCGACATCCTCGATCGTATCGAATAGTGATTCACTTTCCTGCAGGAGTTGAACGCGAACCGTGCCAGTCTCTGCAATCGGCATGCTGGAAATGCCCGCTGTCTCGCTCTTTGTTTGCCGGTTATTGTCGCTTGCCTGAACAGCGGCGGCAATCGCCGAGGCGCCGGTCGTTGTTGATGCCTGATTAAGCTCGTTGATAATCAGCAGCACGTCGATCGGGGAGAGGACGCCATCATTGTTCACATCCAAGAATAGATCGTCACGATAAAACGGTCGAGCCGACGGAATTGAATCGTCATTGAGTTCATTGATCACGAACAGTGCATCGATTGGTGAAACAGCGTTGTCGTGGTTGACGTCACTCGGATTGTCCGGGTTGGTCTTGATGTTGGAGACAACGTCCGTAATGACGACCTCAATGCCTCGATACTCAATCTGCTGAGTAGGCACCGGGTCCGAGGAATCGAAGAGCAGCACATTGTGCTGGGGTAAAACATCTGCAGGGTGAGGAACAAATTCAAATGTACCCTCGGTGGCCGCCCGCATCGGTACGGAAAACAGCAATGCTTCGTCCGGTCCTAATCGATCGATGCCGTCAAAGGCACCGACTTCATCCATCAAGCCGGGTACGGACACGTCGCCAGATTGTCCATTCGGATAGTCGCTCCCATAGAGGATTTGGCCCTGGGCGTTTGCCGCAGCAACGGGATACTCAACGTCGGTGTAGGCGGCGAAGACGCCCGACCCGGGGTCTCGTTGGTCTTGCACAAATGCTTGCAGCAGGAATTGTTCTCCGACCGCGACTTGGGTGATGGGAGTACCGTCGTTGATGTCGGCAATACCCAAGCGAATGGTTGCTAAGTCAGGTTGGATATCGATCACCACGTTGGCCGAATCACTCAGGCCGTTCACGTCTTCAATCGTGTAGCCAAAACTGTCGATCCCGTCAAAGTCGAAGGGGGTTGAGTAAATCAGGCCGAGTCCATCGCCGGTAATTGCAACGCTACCGCCGCTGCTCGGAGTCGTCACTTCGACGATTTGCGGGTCGGTTCCAGGGCGGAATTGATCATTCTTTAGCACATCGAGGAAGACATCTTCCGAGTTGCGACGCAGCGAGAAGGCATCATCATTGGCGACAGGGCCTCCGCGAACGATCTCAACAAAATGGTCTTCGACCTCACCAGCAACCGAAGCACCATCAAAGGAAATGCCTCGATCGTAGCCGTATCGGAAGCGAGCAAAGGACTCACCCAGCGTGGCCCACGCCGGGACGTCGAATCGCAAACTGTTGACACCTTCAACGACGGCCTGGTCGACGAAGATCTGTTCGCCTGGCGTGGTCCAAGCACCATCGCTGTCGAAATCAATCCAGGCCTGCAACACACCAGCGGAATGCTCTCCGTTGGAAATGGTGACGTTAACCCGTGTTTCCGCACCGGGAAGGACATCGGTTACAAAGTTGACGCCGTCTTCGTCAGCCAGATCGTTGATGTCATCACCAAGAGCGAGCAAATTAGGCTGACCATCCAGTTCGCCATCGACCAACATGCCGATTCCGAATCCGGGCAGAATTCCGTGGCGTGCTCCGTTATCCTCGAGCGTTGTCGGGAAGGCAGCCGGTGCGTCGCCGAAGTCGATGCCAGAATTGTCGCCTGAACCTCGTTTGTTTCCAAAGTCAGCTCCTCGGACTTCACCCGCTCCTGAAAAAGTGATCAGATGTTCGCCACTTTCCGGGTAGGTTTGCACCCAGCCAGGCTCGACGATTTCACGAACCGCATAGGTGCCGGTTGGCACATGTCGGATCGCATATTCGCCATTTCGATCGGTGATGGCTGCTGGCTCGCCAATGCTGAAGTCGTCATCGTTGTTCAGGTCCACATAAATGATGACATCAGCCAAGGTTGACTCGCCGGAGTCCAACATGCCATTTCCGTTTGTGTCGTTCCACTTCGTGCCGGATGTGGATGCCGATTGTTTGCCTCGACCTGTGGGAAGTCCGAAAGCAATCGTGTTGAGGGTGTCTTCCAGGCCGGTGAAGATCTGATTTTTGCGATACTGATCCTCTGTGAATTCGACATCGTTGTCATCCTGAGTGCCGAGGATTCCGTCTTGTCCGACTCCAATCTCGGCCCAGAATTCAGTACCCGTATCGACCATGATGTTGGGTCTCTCAACGCTCGGTTCCGTATGGTAGTTACCGAACAAATGGCCCGCTTCATGGGCGATTACAATCCCAACTCCAGCGCCAATGAGATCGTATTTGTCTTTCTCCGGTTCATTGAAGAGGAAGGAGTTGATCGATTGATCATTCCGAAAACCTGTAATTGGATCGAATTCAGGAGCACTCAAACTATCCAGAAGCACGACGCCCGTTTCCGAAGTGACAAAGTTACCGGGGTCGACCGACTGAGCGATCGCAATCGTTTCAATGTCCAATTCTTCGATCGTTCCGCCAACGATCATTCGCGTCACATTCGGTTGGCCGAAGGGATCTGCGTGGTCACGACTGTTGCGGATTTCGATCCCATATTCGCCAGCCTGTCCTGATTTGGCATAGTCACCGTTCAATCCGTCTTGGCCAACTGTTCGGAACTTCTGCTTGACCGTTTTTACGATCGAATCGATCACGCGGTTTTCGCTCTGAATACCTAAACCCCAGTCCCCTAAGAATGTACTCAAAGGAGATAGCGTAGTGATGCGGGGCCTACCAAAAATGCTGGTGTCGATTGTCTCGCCGTCAAAATCCAGAAAGAGAATCTGCTCGGTTCCGGGGTCTGCGTCTTCCAACACCGGACGATGAACATGGAAACGGCCCTCGTAATTGCCGGTGAAGTCACCAAGAACACGGACGTAGTAGCTACCTGTTTGGTTGATCACATACGGGATGGTGGCGTTTCCATCCGACGTGAGATCTGATCCTAGAGGGAAGAAGTCGGGTCCGAGTGGACCTCGACTACCAATTAATTCAATTCCATTCGAGTCGAACAGCGTTACATCATTTGAGGCACCGAGCATATCCAAATTGAAGATGTCACCGGCGGCGAGATCGAAAGTGTAATAATCGATATCACCATAGTTACGGCCGATTGTTGCCTCGTAGTCGCCCGTGGTGGCCAAGATGGCAGGGGTCAGGCTGGTTGAATCGAAGGGATTGGCAGGCAGGTTGTATCCAAAGAAACCTGAGCCCACAACGGCAACGTAGTAATCGTCGTTCTCCGGTGCAACGAGCGATAAATAACTGTCCACGCCGTCTCCGGAATTGTCATTGCTGATCAGCAGTTCGCCAAAGCTGTTGTAGACGGCAACTGCCGGATCGAAGCCCGCGGAGCCCTTCACCCGGACGGTGATCAGGTCGCCTTCCAGGACGTCTTCGAGTTGAAAGAAATCAACGTCACCGTCGGCTTGTGGCCCGTCACCGATCGTTCCGGCGGCAAGCACAGCCTCTTCTGAGGTTAAATTGGTCGCATTGGCCTTCGGAATGGAGCCATCATCTTCGACCGAAAACACCGAACCAGGCTGGTTGGGTTCTTCAATGCTGCCCCTCACCGGTACAAATTCTTGTTGCCCGGCGGCAAATCCCAAATTGATGTACTGGGCATCTTCCGGGATGTCATTGAGTCCCAGCAAGTTGGCGTCCAGCGATTCGGATTCATAAACCCGTGCTGCCGCCCAGTTTGATTTCAAATTCGATCCTTGGCTTCCTAGTCCACGCAGGGATCGGGGCGCTTTTCCCTTGTAGTTGATATTTGATCCGTAGAGCGTGAACTGAGCCGGGCTCTGTAAGAGGCCAGCGTACTGTTGAATCAGCTCGCCTGCCGCTCCTTCTGGAAGTGGCGGTGCGTCATCTCCGAGACCGGCCAAGACGCGCCGAGGCTCTAGCTCTTCCAAGTGGGTTCTTCGTAGGGATATGCGGTTATTCCGAGATTGCTTCATCTGTTTCTCGTATTCGACACTGGGCTGTTCCGTGTTTGTCCTGTTACACGAAGCGTGGAGGGGAGCTCTTCAGGCGCGAACATTACCTGCGTCACTTACTCTCTCAAGTTGGGCGTCGCGGGTTGAACTGGCTTCGGGCAGTACCCGGCCGTTACTGTTCCGCTCCTTGCATCATGTTCCGTTGGCCTGAAGGCCTGATAAGCCTTGTCTTGTCTCGAGTCTAATTACAAGAATCTCAACATGCCACAAATTCGTTAGATATCACGCAAATCACCTAAACGAGCAGGCTTGGATGATGAAGTTGCTTTACACCCACCGCTTCGGAGTTAATTGGCAACGTTGAGCCGTCAAGACGGATAATATACGAAGAGTTGGGAAAGCGGAAGCATCTTTTCTGCCTCTCGATGTCCAAGCCGCCCCTTTTTCCACTTTCGGTACTGTTCTCGGACGCGTTACGCTGGTCGAATTTGGAACACAAAAAAAGCCGGCATTCGTGAAAATGCCGGCTTTTGCTCGATCAACTTGGGGCCATCAGCCCCCATTTGGCTCGCTTACCAGGTCCACTCGAAGCCAAAATTGGTACCGTGAACGAATAGGTCCCCGTCATTGTTGACGAATGCTTGCCGTGCGGTGAACGGCGAGGCCGAGTTAAAGTTGTTTGCCGCCGTGGCAATGCCATCGACGTACAAGACTTGATACCCACCCCGAAGCGTTAACCGTGGTGTGATCCGAAACAGACCGACGATGCCGCCGTCTCCCAAGAAAGCTGCATCGTTGACGCCTTCTTGTTCGTTGAGCGTCGGAGCCGATGAAGTAACCGTCGTTCGTTGTTCGCTGTTGGTCCCGAAAATACCCGCTTTTGCTTCGGCACCGATTTTGAACCGAGGTGTGAGGCATAGATAGCAATCACCACCTGCCTGTAGACCGATTAGGTCGTTGTCGGCCTTCAGGTTATAAGACATGTTCGCCTGAGCGTTCTGTGTGTAATAAACCAAGTCGTCGCGGAAGCGAAAGTAGCGAACGCCTAGTAGGAGTGAACTGTGGATATTGCAACTTGCGGAGACGAAACGGCGACGCAGATTGATTTCTGCGTTGTTCATTTCCGCAGAAATGGCAATCGAGTTAAGGTCTCCATCCCGAGTTTCTGTGAAACCGTTAACTGGATCAGTCCCGAAGTCGCTAAAAAGTGTGAACAAGTCGAAATTGCTCGTAACTGATGCGGAATTCTGCCAGTTGAAACCGCCGAAGTAGCTGAATTCCAAGCCCGTACTGGGACCGACAAGGCAGCTATAGGTGACGCGATAGCCGGATTCCTCCGAGAAATCAATTTCGTTCATGTTCAGCACGATCGGCCCGTCAATTCCTCTGGAGCTGAGTGCGAGCGATTGGTCGAAATCACGCGTCCAGTAGAGCCATTCCGCTTGGACATCGAACCAACGCGGCAGACAGCGGCCGCCTGTTCCGTCGCAACCGTGAAAGCAACCGGCTACGCCGCAGCTTTTGCACATGCTGAAAAGGTTGCCGAGTCCGACGCCACAATTGCCGTTGCGGCAGTTTCCGCCTAGCAGTCCACCGTTTCCGCCTAGCAGTCCACCGCCGCCACAGGAGGGACTGTCACAACCGTCACAACCCCTGTCGCAGGCTTGATGCGCGGCGCGTTGGATGGCTGGGATCGCCGGTTGTCCCGGGTAAATCGCCGGTTGAATCGGGCCCCGCATCATCGGTTGGCCTGGTGCAGCCGGCTGCATGGCGGGCATGAAGTTCTGGCCGGGCATTGGACCGGGCATTGGACCGGGCATTGGCGGCTGCATGGGCCTGCCAGTTGGTGCCATGGCCTGCCGCATCATCGCTTGTTGAGCCATGGCCTGCTGCATCATCGCTTGTTGAGCCATCGCTTGTTGAGCCATCGCCGGCTGCATCATTCCGGGTGGCATCGCGGACATTCCCGGATTCATCATCGGTCTGCCCGGCTGTCCCATCATCGCTTGTTGAGCCCCCGGCATACCAGCCGGGGCCATGCCTGCAAAACGAGGTGGTTGATTCGGCATGGTGGGCATCGCCACGGGGCCATAAGGAGTCTGCAATTGTGCTGACACCAGCTGCGCGGCGGCGAGCATCGTCAGGAGGGTCAACGTGCCTGTGATTGGGCGATTCATTCTTCTGTTTCTCCGCAAGTCGACGCGAGCAGGGCTCGTTCGGTTTTTGGGTTCGGGAACAGACCGGTGGACTGGAAAAAACGGTTTGTCCCATTCGTTCGCTAGAAACTATCGGTCTGGAACAATGCGGATAACGAATACTTTCGGAATGAGCGGTAGAGTTGTCTCAGGATTCGTACGTTGTTCATTCTGCTCAAATTTACACGGCGAATTAAGACACAGGGTGGAGCGTTTCGCTCCACCCTCCTCCTTTGGGGCAATCGACGCAACCTGTTTTTGAGAAGAGGTTTACAACGATTATTCCATCTCTGACGTTCTTTGGCACGACGCTTGCAAAGAGGGCTGGGGGAGGGATCGTCCCTCCAGCAGGCCAAGACAATCAAGCGTAAATGTGTTGTAATTCGGAAAATCGTCAATCTGGGTGTTTTGAGCTGGCAAGATAAGTAGGGTGTTTCTTGCAAAATGGAGGCCTCAAATTATAATCAGCTCGATTGCGATAAATGTTTTTGCCCACAATGTTTACGCCAATTGTCGGCGTCATCCCCCTGCAATTGTCCGTTCCCCTTTCGCGATACTTCTCATCTTCTCGCGCACGTTGGAACCCCAGTTGAGGTAGTAAGTTATGGCTTTTGGGTCCTCTAGGTACTCAGCGAAGCGCACGCGTTTAAATAAGAAAAAAAAGCCTTCTGTCCGAAGCGGTCAAGTGAATTCTTGCCGGAACACGGCGATGGAGGCTCTCGAGCCCCGCGCAATGCTTGCGCAGTTGGTCGGCATTCAGCCGAACGCGGGGGAACTCTTGGAAACCGGTCAAGTTCTGAACGTGGCACCAACTTCGCTCACGTTTCGCTTTGACGAATCGGCACCGGCACTCGATCCGGAGACGATCCCGGATGAGATCCGCATCATGCGTGCGGGTCTCGATGGAGATCTCGACGACGGCGACAATATCTTGGTGATGCCGGGTTACGTTGGCTTGGGGCAGTCTTCGGCGGAGGCGGTTGTCCGTTTCGCCGAGACGTTGCCAGATGATCTCTATCGAATTGATGCTTATGGCGAGAAGCTTGACTTCGAGCTTGATTTGGGAGCTCAAATTGTTGCCGTTGTGCCCCAGCCGCTCACGCGAATCGGCAATCAGCTCCAACAGGCACGCGATCAAATTGTGGTCTATTTCAACGAAGATCGGCTTGATGCCAATTCGGCACAAGATCCTCGTTTCTATCAACTGATTTTTACGAGCGACACGGTGACAAACACCGATGACGGGCCGGCCCATCATCCTACGACGGTGCAATACAACCCGAACGAGCATCGTGCGACGTTGACCTTTGAGGCACCCTTGGATGAACTTTCCACAGGGCCGGGCACTTATCGCTTACGCATCGGCACGGACGAGCAAGCGCCGGTAGCGCCTGTCAACGTCGATATGCCGGTGGACCCAGGTTCCAGCTTTGACACGGCGACGGACGTCGGTGCGTTAGAAGTTAGTCAAATCATTTCGAGTCGCATCGAAGACCTGGAAAATTTTCCGCTGGAGTATCCCGGCGGCAACGATGATCCTGGTCATCGCGACCTACCAGTCGAATCTGAGAATCAACACATTGACGATACGGTCTCCCTGGACGGCAGCGAGCGAATTCCCACGACGGATGAGCAGACCGGCGTGTCTACGATCGGGTATGTCTTTCGAGATGTGTATGGCTCCGATCCATTTGGCGTGCCGCTAAGAAATCTGATCACCGATGCCCAACGTCACCGAACCCGGGAAATCTTCGAGCTCTATGGCCAGTACATTGGCGCCCAATTCTTCGAAGCGGACGAGGCTGCTCTGGAAGATTTGGCCAATTCCCGAGTGACGTTCTTCAGCATCGCTACGGGCGACCTACGAGCGATCAGTCCCACGATTTCTACCGGACCGGGTGGGGTAATTGGCCTTGCCGGCGCTGTGCTCGATCCGGAGTTGGGCGCGATACCGACTGCCATCATGGACAACGCGGAAAGTTGGGACGATTCGTTTGGTGCAGATTGGTTCGAGACGGCGATGCATGAGATCGGCCATCTTTTAGGGCTCGGACATAGCTACGATCTGCCGCCCGGCACGATCATGGGAAATTATCAGGTACCCGGTTATGAGCCTGAACCGTTCTTTCCTGGGGATCACGACATTGTTCACGCTCAGCACTTGTACCGGCCTGAGGTGCGTGACATTGATCTGTACCGCTTTGAGTTGGATGCCTCGGGATTGTTTACGGCTGAAACGTTT
The DNA here is from genome assembly GCA_029243025.1 of Pirellulaceae bacterium. Taxonomy (NCBI): domain Bacteria; kingdom Pseudomonadati; phylum Planctomycetota; class Planctomycetia; order Pirellulales; family Pirellulaceae; species Pirellulaceae bacterium. The sequence continues at coordinate 44,904 of JAQWSU010000029.1, forward strand.
GCCGAACGGCAGCGCGAGGTCAGCTTGTTGGACACGGTCATTACGCTCTATCGTGAGGATGACGCGGGCAACCGTGAGTTGTTAGCAAGCAACGACAACTATTACAGCAACGATTCGTTTGTGCAAATGTTGTTGCCTGGCGGTACTTACTATGTGGGTGTGAGTTCGACCGGTAATGACAATTACAATCCGGAAATTGAAGGTACCGGGTTGGGTGGCCGCACCGAGGGCGACTACGAACTCCGGTTTGGTTTTCGACCCGATGTGGCAAATTCGATCGTTGATGCGACGGGTGTTCCGATTGACGGAAACTCGGACGGATTGCCGGGTGGAGTGAATAATTTCTGGTTCCGAGCGCAAACGCCTGAAAAAACACTCGTCGTTGATAAATCAGCCGCCGCGCGAGGGACAGGATCGCTGACCAATCCCTACAACAATATCGAAGTCGCTTTGTCTGCCGCCAGTTCTGGCGACATCGTGCGAATCGTTGCTAACGGCGGTGTCGATGGCAATGTGGGAACGATTGTTGACAACTACGCGTATGAGCTTGGTTTCGATCAGCTCAACCGTCCACTCGCCGATGGACACTCGATGGATGTGCCGCAAGGCGTTACCGTGATGATTGACGAAGGCGCTATCTTCAAAATGCGACGGGCTCGAATTGGTGTTGGTAGCACCGCACCGAGTGTCGATCGAAGCGCCAGCGCCCTACAGATTTTGGGTACACCTAAGCACAGTGTGATAATCACTTCCATCAACGATGAAACGATTGGTATCGATAATGATCCTTTGACGACGACGCCGAATCCTGGTGATTGGGGCGGGTTGGACTTCCGTCACGACGTGGACCGATCCGAGGGTCGATTTGAATATGAACAGGAGGGCATCTTCCTCGACTACGTGAACCATGCTGATCTTCGCTACGGTGGTGGCGAGGTGGTGATCGAGTCGATTCAGCAGGTGGTGACGCCAATTCAAATGGTTGAGGCGCGTCCTACCATTACATCAAACTCCATCTCCCGAAGTGCGGATGCGGCCATTTCAGCCGATCCGAACAGCTTCGAAGAAACGAATTTTCACGCGGCGGAATATCAACGCATTCCGTTCACATCCGACTACACGCGGATCGGTCCTGAAATCCATCGCAACCGTTTATTGGCAAACTCCATCAATGGAGTATTTGTTCGGATCCGCACGCCAGCCGGCAATGATTTGCGGTCCATGACTGTTTCCGGTCGATTCGACGATCCTGATGTGGTGCATGTCATCTCCGAGAACTTGGTGATTGAGGGATCGCCCGGAGGCCCGCTACAACGGGCTACACGCGCTCCGAGCGCGAATGATGTGGTCGTGACGCCGCTCGCAGATGGTAACCTAAGCAGCGGGTTCTATTCCTACAAATTCACCTTTGTACGCAACGATGGGAGCGAGTCAGCACCCTCTGCTGCCACTGATCTCGTCGAAGTACTGGGACGAGGTGAGCAAGGTTCTTTGCAGTTATCTGATCTGCCGTTGAGTTTTGAGGCGGATGTGGTCTCACGCCGTATTTATCGAAGCGCGAGTAGTGGAGTCAGTCCATTCCGGCTGGTTGCAGAAACTCCTCTTGCCACTTCCAGCGTGATCGACAGCGGATCTACCAACAGCGGTATGATGCTGAACGAACAGGGTCTGGATACGAGTGCCAGGTTGAACGCGCGTTTAGCGATCGATCCATCGGTGGTTGTCAAATTGGATGGTTCATACATCGATGCGTCGTTTGGGGCCCAACTGATTGCGGAAGGTCGCGATGGATTTCAGGTCGTGATGACATCGATTCTCGATGATCGATATGGAGCTGGTGGCACCTTTGATTCGTCCAATGATCGGGACGATAGTCAGCCGAATCCTGGAGATTGGGCGGGCATCTTTGTCGGGCATACCAGCGATGCCAGCATCGATTATGGAGTGGTGTCGTTTGGTGGTGGCGTGACCAAGGTGGAGGGAAGCTTTACCGCGTTCAATGCTTTAGAGATCCATCAAGCGACGGCACGTGTAACAAATTCGACCTTCGCTCAAAACGCGACAGGTGTCGGTGGCCAAGCCCCGGCCGATCGATTTGGTCGCGGTTTCAATAATTCGAGCACGGTGTTTGTTCGCGGTGCACAGCCCATCTTGGTCGATAACATCTTCCAAAATAACGATGGACCCGTGATTAGCATTAACCCGGCCGCGTTGAATAACGAGTTGGTGACCGATCATGGACGCTCGACGGGAACCATTGATCTGATCGGCGACTTTGGTGACAACCAAGGTCCTCTTATTCGCGCCAATCGCATTGGTGATAACGCGATCAACGGCCTGGTCGTTCGTGGCGAGATTCTCAATACGCAAAGCGTTTGGGATGATACCGACATCGTCCATGTCGTCTTGGACGAAATTGTTTCACCCGATTTCCACACTCACGGTGGAATTCGGCTGGAAAGTAGCCCCACGGCGAGCTTGGTGATCAAGTTAGAAGGTGAGAATGCCGGTCTGACGGCCAATGGTCGTCCCTTGGATCAAGGCGATCGGATTGGCGGTCGCGTGCAGCTTGTTGGCCAGCCAGGTTCTCCGGTCGTCATGACTTCCTTGCGAGACGATTCGATTGGCGCCGGCTTCGATCCGGCCGGTCGAGTGCAAAATGACACCGATGGAAACGGGGCCGCATTTGGTCCTGGCAGCAGTTTGCCGACAGGCCCCGAGTCCAATAATGGCACGTTGATCGATAATGATGTGCCAACGGATGTGCCTGGATTCTTCCAGGCGAATCCGTCTGCCGGTGGTGCTCTGAACGCTACCGGAGTCACCGTTCAGACACAGACGGGAATCCTCCAGCAGCAAAATCTGATCGCTCAATTCACCAATTACGTCGATGTGGGACGGAACGGTAGCGCCTTCAACTTGGGTACCACCAATGTCACGCTACCCCCGACGTTGGTTGCCGATGATGTTGTTGCGAGCACCGGTAACTTTACCGTTGGTACAGTTGATGATGAGCAAATCATCAATTGGCGAGTCGAAACACGGTTTGAAGATGGTGATCCAACCGTCTTCAATGATGTTAGCTTTAGCAGTGATGACCCGCTCGGAAGTTTGCGCTTAATCAATTATTTGGACCCTGCCATTCTTGGCGGTGCCGGTGACATTCTCTTCACACGCGGATCGGCTGGTGAAAATGAGTTCCGGGCTTATACGGTCGACGACAACCAACGAGTTGGTTTTGGGCACGGCGGAGTGCTCGAGAATACTCCCGGAAACAATACGAATTTTGTCGGATGGGCATCTGATGTGGCAGCTGATTTGAACGCTGCCATTCAGGGTGCGGGTGCGGCTTATTCGCTCACTGGCAATATCGACACGCTCTCTCTTCCTGAGGTTGACGATCCTGATCTCGGCAAGGTCTACGGTCCCGAGGATGTCACGACCGCTTTTGCTTGGGACATTCAGGGCAGTTCGTTAACGGCGAGTGCTACTTCGCTTGTTCAGTTGTTGCCTCGTAATCCTTCATCTTTTGCGGGTGATTGGCGTGGGATTTTACTGGATGAATACAGCCACGATCGAAATGTGGATGTCGCGACGGAGCGAGAATCGATCAACGCCGAGGCTCCGGGAATCAACGCCGTACCCGATACGGCTCAATTCCTGGGTCAATTAGCACCGTTTGAGAAGGGTGGCGACGATAACCTGCGGCTCGGTTTTGAGGTGCATGGTTTTCTAAATGCCCCATCTGACGTTGACGTTTACAGTTTCCGAGCTGAGGGTGGAACGGAAGTCTGGGTCGATCTTGACCAGACGTCGACTTCGCTCGATTCCGTTGTTGAATTGATTGATGCCAACGGTCTCGTAGTGGCTCGGTCCGATGAAGGCTACAACGAGCAAATTGGCGTGGACAGCCTGTTTGGTCCAGCACGGAGTATGGATCGTTCCGTGTTTGACAAAAAAGATCGATATACGGTCAATCTGCACGACGCCGGAATGCGAATTATCTTGCCGGGTTCGGAAGGCAATACGAGCACCTATCATGTGAGAGTTCGCAGCAGCAGTGATGATGTCGCGACAAATATTTCTGGAGGTATCACTTCGGGCGCCTATCAATTGCAGATCCGCTTGCAACAGATGAACGAAGTGCCGGGTTCGACAGTGCAGTTTGCCGACATCCGTAATGCAGTCAATGCGATTCAGGTGTTTGGTCAACCGGCCCACTCGCCACTGTTGGGCGAAGTGACCGAAGTCGACCTCGACAACGACACGCGTGCAAGCGCTCAGCCAATCGGGAATATTTTATCCTCCGATCGAGGTGCGGTGACGCTGGCGGGATCGATATCGAATGACACGGATCTCGACTGGTATGAGTTCGATGTTCAGCTTGAAGGCATTCAACGGATCGATGGTGGTCCGAACAGCCCACCCGTTTATGCGGCCGTGACTTTTGATGTGGACTTTACCGACGGTTTGGCTCGACCAAATACCAAAATTCACATTTTCAATGACGGCGGCCAACTGGTTTACAGTAGTGATGATTCGAGTATCACGGATGATCGACCAGCAATCGCTGGCAGCGATGCGTTGACCGATTTGTCGGCGGGTAGCACCGGTTCGAAGGATCCTTATCTTGGAACTGTGGAGCTCCAAGAGGGAACCTACTACATGGCAGTTTCTACTGCCGCCTACTCCGTCGACGCGCTGTCGCAAAACTCCTTGCTGCGAGCCGAACCGATCAACTCGCTCGTTCGCGTTGTCGAGGATCGTATCGGCTATTCAGGTGGATCGACCATTCCAGATGGGCCGCTTGTGCCAATCTTGTTCTCCGATGCTTTTGGACTGGTTCCGCCCGACGGCGTGGATTTGGTCGATGGGGAAACGTTTACCGTTACCGATCTAGATGGCGGTTCAGTGGTCTACGAATTCGACAATGATAATGCGGTTCGAGGACTCAATGTTCCGATTCCCTTCAGTGATGACGGGTTTTTCGCTGATACTGCCGCCTCGCTGGTTGGCACGATAACGGATGCGATTGTTGCCAATGGACCTGCTGGCGTCACGATTGGAACAAATAGTTTTGCAACTCTGACGGAGGTCGTTTTGGAAGACGCCGCCGGAGTGAAGCAGATATCGGCTCCCGGTGAGTCCGAACCCAAGATGTACATCTCGACGCCGAGCATCGTGCCTTATGGATTGAGCGACATTACGGTCTTTGCCACGCAGGACTTCGGGTTAGATCGCAGTCGCCTGGTTGCGATTGACGCCTTCACCGGTGCCTTGGAAAACACGGTTGGTACGTTTTCTGGGAACGTGGAAGATATTGCGATTAAACCCGATGGACGATTGTATGGCTTCACGGTTCCAGAGGAGGAAGTGACGGACGCGACTTCAGGGAATTACCTCCAAATCGATCATCAGAGTCTTGCGACGACAGAATTAAGCACGGTCATTGGTGACGATGGAATTCAGACGTTTGCGGATGATCCAGCGGCTCCCGATACGGTTCTGCAAACAGAAGATGGTGTTCAATTTCAGGGCGTTACCTTCGGGCAACTTGGTGATCCGCTACGTGGATTCGCGATTGGTAACCGGGGGCTTCGCCAGCCCCTGAACGTGGAAGGTCCCACAACCAACGTGCTCTATGAATTCAACGTTGATTCGGGGTTGGCCTTTAGTATTACGCCTCCTGATCCTGCGGATCGTGAAGATGACGCTCGCCTCGAGGGTGCTGGCACGCAGATCCGCGAACGAGGTCGTTTGGATACGACGACTGATCCGTTCGGTTTGGGTAATTCTGCGATTTTGACCAGTGAGGCAACCGAGATCAGTGCAGGAGGAGCGACCCTGGCTCGGATTACCGATGGTCTTCAGTTCACGCTCGACGATGGCACGGGCAATCTGTTTGATTTCCAGTTTAACAGCGGTCCAGAAGTTCGTTACACCTATAGCCCTGCTAATGGTGTTTTTGTCAGAGATGGTGATACGTTCTTACTGGACGGTACCGCTTTCGAATTCGAAACGGGTTCGGTGATTGTTGTGAATGCCCTCAATGGGAACGGTGTTTCCGATGGCGAAACAATCTCGATTACGGACAGTCAAGTTCCTGCCGTAACCCGCATCTTTGAGTTCGACGATGGGACCGGCGGTCCGATCGGAGCTGGACATGTGCGGATTGCATTCACTCAAAGCATGGACCAAGCATCGCTTGTTAATGCGATCATTTCCTCGATCAATGCTGTTGGGAATTACAACGTCGAAGCATCTCTGTTGCCGAATTCAAATCGAATCTCATTGACGGGTGAGTCCTCCAGTACCGGGGCAACCACATCGTCAACTGGGATTGTGATTCAAGGGACACCGGGGGGTGCGGCGAATCTCATCCCAACGGAAGAAAATGCTTCCTTTGCTGATTTTGGTGATGCGATTGCTACATCCGTGACCGATGCGAGCGTCGATGGCAATCGAATTAACTTCCCTGGTTTTGTCGTCGGAAGTTTCCCGCAGCTTGAAAATCGAGGTATTTTCCAGCCCAATGCGGCCGCCGGTGGAAGCGTGACGCCCGGGTTTATCGGTGTGGATTTTGGAGCGGCTGACACGCAAGTCGAGATTAGCAACCGGATCGCCTTAGCAGTCAACACGACAACACCCATGAACGCGACTGCAGCCGGTGCTTCAGTCACACTGGCCGCACCCGCATTCGTTGAGTCGGTAGACTCACCGCTGCGGATTGGTGGAACGGCTCCAGGCGGCTTGTTCACCGGATTAGCGATGATCGGAGGACGGCTGTTTGGTGTCACTGGACCGGATTTCTTCCCTGAATTCTTCGGTGGTTTAGGCGAAGGGGGTGGTTTATTTGAAATTCGAAGTCCGCTTTCTAACAACGCTGTGGCGGATTACATCGAATCCTCCACCGATTTATTGACTGGCGGCCGGAATGCGTTTGGAAATCCGACCGGCGGCCCAATCGCCTTTTCCGCGCTGCAGCCTGGTCCGAAGAACATGGAGGATGGACGCTATGCTGAAATGCTGTTTGGGATGGACACCTTTGGGAATATGTACGCCTTCAATCTTGAAGGTGAACTGCAGCCTGTCTTCATGAACAGTCAGACAAGTATCAACACGGGAGTGTTCAATCCCACTGGATTCTCGTTCGGTACCCTGGATATGAATCTGTGGCATGTCACGTCGGAACGCCGAGCAGACGGTGGGCACGGATTTGATGAGGCACCCGATGGCAGTCGTGAGGCGGAGAATCCGGATGCGAACAACAGTTTGCGATTTGGATTTGATAATCCGAACGATCAACCTGGTATTTGGGCAGGTGTCGAAAACGATCCTGGAATCCGGGATTCCTACGATTTCCCCGGCGGTGCCAACGGCAGTGTGATCTCGAATTCGATCGATCTGAGTGATTATGATTTGACCGATCGTCCCGCACTTTACTTCAACTATTTGCTCAATACAGAAGCCGCCGAGGGCGATGTAGTTCCTCCTCCATTCATGAGAGACTCCTTCCGTGTCTTCGTTTCAGACGATGATGGCGAATGGCAGCTGATCGCTACGAATAACAGTTTCCGCGGTGGTGACGATGCAGACGATGAGTATGACTATGGCCCGTTTGCCGTCCAGGAGCTAATTGATAACGCGGGTTGGCAGCAAGCACGAATTGATCTTTCACCTTACGGCGGACATAAGAACGTTCGGTTGCGATTTGACTTTTCCACCGCCGGATCGCTTGATATTGGCAATCCGCTCACTGGTGGTGACGAGGTCAGAGCAGTTGATTCGTCTGAGATCTTTGATGGTGATTCGCTGTCGGTGCAAGAATTGTTCGGCTTCAATTCCCAAACCTATGAATTCGACTTGGGTTATACCTTCAATACAATCTCCGGCGCAGGGCTCTCGGATGGCGAGACATTCACTCTGACGGATGGGATTAACCCACCGGTAACCTTTGAGTTGGATCTTGGCAACGGTGTGGCGGATGGCAATACACCGGTTGAGTTCTACCGAGGGATGTCGCCGATTGAGGTGGCTCGGTCGGTCGAGGATTCGATTCTGTTAGGCTTCGGCAAAGGGATTGAGCATCGGGATTTGTCGCAAGAACAAAACGATACCATCTCTCAGCCGATTCGCACATCCTTGATGTTTGGCTACCTGTTGAGCAGTGGCACCATCGGTGATAACCCAACCTTGTTTGGAAGCCGAGCGGGGCAGGATGTGGACATGCTCGAGATTCAACTGCAGGCTGGACAACAGGTCTTAATCGATCTGGATTCCACCGGCGACTTCTCCACTAGTTTGACAGATTCCTACCTGCGACTGTTCGATTCCGAAGGAACTGAGGTTGCGGTAAGCGACAATGATGCAGCTCCTGGTGAGTCTTTGTTCACTTCGGATTCCTACATCGACTATACGTCGCTTGAGGCAGGTTCGTACTACATCGCCGTGAGTGGAAATGCGAATGTTTCGTACAATCCTTTCGTGACGGGAAGCGGTGTTTCCGGTGCGACGGGTGATTACGATCTTCAGGTACAATTGGTCGGTGGCGATTCACCTATCGAAACTTACCTCAGCGGTTCCCGACTCAATCTGCAAGGAGTTACAGGGATATCTCAGCCAGCCGGTGCGTCGCTCGTCGTGGACGGGGTTCCGGGTACCTCGGGTTTCCCCGTTCCCATCAATTTGGGAATGAGCGCGGATGAAGTTGCACTTGAATTGAGACGAGCCGTGGCGACTTCGAATGGTGGGGGTGACCCACTAAGTGTTCCAGGTTATCAAAACATCGTCCGACTTCACGGCAGTTCGGTTGTCGATGCAGGTCCGCTCGGGTTGTCGGTAACCGGCTTCTTTGACTCAGAATTGTTCCCTGAATTCGAACTGAATGGTTTGGACGGCGATCGATTCGGGGCCTTCAATGCGTCGACGTTTCCGGATGGCGAAACCGACGGCGATTTCCCCGGTTTCTTACGGGGGCGTGACAATGCGTTTGAAGGTGTTTACATCGATGATCTCGTGATTGGCTTCCGCGAGCGGGGTGAAATGTACACCTCGGCCGATGGCAACGATGGCTTTACCCTTGTTGATCCGGTACCGGCGGAAGAGATTATTGTCGGTGACTACAGCATCGAAATGCGTTCATCACCGTTTTACGGTATCCGCGATTTCCAGCCGATTCCGACCTTGATCCTAACCCAATCATTTGATCCGAGAGATCGCTTGGCCCCGGCCGTATCAATCAGATCACCTGGCGGATACGAAGTTGCGGATGGCATGAGCTTTGTGGTTGGTGATGGCACATCCGATGTCATCCTCGAGTACAACGAGACTTCCTTGCGGAATGGTGTATCGCCCGGTCATCTGCCGGTTCCATTCACGGCTTTTGACTCTCCTGCCGTTATCGCAAATGCAATCACGACCGTGATCAACAGTATGCCGGTGCAAGCTGCGATTGACGTTCGAGCTGAATCACGTGAGGGTAGCAACCGCATCGATCTGTTCGGGAATCCCGTTATTCAGGCAGGAGCGAATGTGGTGGAAGGGCAGCTGCTCGAGTCTAACGATACCCTGGCCGACGCGATCGATTCCTTGATCCGTTCTGATGGGGCTCAGGGTTTCACCGCGATTGCTAAGATTGGTGACAATCCGGCAATCGGTGCTGGGCTCGATGTGGATCTGATCAAAGTTCAGCTTGTGGTGGGAGATCGAATTGCCATCGATCTTGATTCACTCGAAGTGCCCGTCGATACCGTCGTACGTCTGTTTGATGCGGACGGCACGCAACTGGCCTTTAGTGACGACAACGTGGCACCTGGTGAGGTTGCATCTCGTGACGCCTACCTTGAGTACACGGCCACAATGGCTGGCGATTACTATGTGGGTGTGAGCGGATTCAGCAATATGAATTATGACCCCAATCTGATTGCTAGTGGCTTGAGTGGTGCGGTCGGACCCTATCGGATTGAGCTCGTGGTTGGGGGTGAAAAAGAGTCCGTGAAAGTGAATGCCGAAACCAATTTCGGTGATCGAAACATCAAACGAGATCAGGGACAATTAATCATCCATTCGACGAATATCACGAATTCGTCAGAATATGGAATCTGGCTTGATGCGGGGGCTCGCATTGAGCCTGGTAATTTTGCACATCAAGGCCCGCCGCGTCTCTTGTATGATGACAACTCGGAACAGCTGACCCGGGGTGCCGTAATCAAAAACAATGTGATCGCCTACAACGGTTTGGGAGCGATCTACTACAGCGGTGACGCGCAGCCCGCCGGTCAACCGGACGCCGCCGTACCCTTTGGACGGATCGTCAATAATACGTTGGTAGGCGGTCGGCCAGCTTCGTTACCGGAACTTCTCGAAAATACGCCATTGGGAACCGGTGTGAAGGTGGATGATAATGCCAGTCCCACCTTGCTCAATAACATCATTGTTAATTTTGAGACGGGCATCGAAGTTGATCGTACGTCCCAGTCGACGGTGATTGGCGGTACGCTGTATCAGGATAATATCGCAAATTCAAATGCCGGTCTGGGAGACTTCCCGATCGTGTTGAGTGCGAGCGAGGTGCTGTTTGTTGATCGCGACGACAGCAATTTCAATCTTGCCGAGAGCTCGTTAGCAATCGATAGTTCGATCGATTCACTGCGAGATCGTCCGGCGATCGTCTTTGTTTCGAATCCGATTGGTGCCTCCGTATCACCGATTCTCGCTCCGGAAATGGACAACACGGGTCAGTTGCGAGTGGATGATCCGAACGTGGACACGCCCGCTGGCCTCGGGGATAACGTGTTTAAAGATCGTGGTGCCATCGATCGGGCCGACTTCGTTGGGCCCACTGCCGCTTTGATTGCTCCAGCCGACAATGGTAGCTCGGATCTGAATCCGGTGCTTGGTGTCGTTCAGGTCAATAACCCGGCAATCCGAGCCTTCGAGGTTCAGTTAAACGACGGCTTGAATGAAACTCAGCGACAAGGAGGAACTGGAGTCGATAATGACACAGTGGTGACGGAAGCTTTTGCAGTCTTCCGTAACGGTGTGCTGTTGACGGACGGCGTTGACTACACGTTTAGTTTTGACCGCACTAGCCGAATTGTGCGGCTGACAGCGTTGTCCGGCGTTTGGCAGCCGGGACGCGTCTACGACATTATCCTGGACAACACCGAAGAAACCGGTATTCGTGACCTTGCTGATAATCTGTTGCAGCCTAACGAACCGCTCGGAGAAACACGTTTCACCATTTCGATTGGCGGTGAGGAGCAAGATTTTGGAGACGCTTCGAGCACTTATCCTGTTCTGCTGTTGGACAATGGCGCCAGCCATGTGATCGAACCCGGTTTCCATCTTGGACAATTGGTCGATGCTGAACCCGATGGTCAGCCTTCGCCAAACGCCAACGGAGATATTCCGGATGAAGATGGTGTCACATTCCTTGATCCGCTTGTGCCCGGTCGATCAGCCAGCATTCAAGTCATCGCGTCTCAACCAGGTCGATTGGATGGTTGGATCGACTTTAATCGTGATGGTGCTTGGACAAGTTTCACAGACCAGGTGTTCACTAGCGAATTGGTAGGTTCGGGTGTGAGCACGTTGGAAGTCGCTGTTCCCCAGGACGCATCACTCGGTCGTAGCTTTGCTCGTTTCCGTTTGAGTCATGATGGTGGCTTGGCTCCCACGGGACTCGCCTTGAATGGTGAAGTCGAAGACTACGTGATTGACATCACAAGTGAACTGCCGTGGCAGAACGATCGAAATTCTTTGGATGTGGACGACGATGGCTTTGTCGCACCCCTCGATGCTTTGCTGGTTATCAACGAACTAAACAATCGGCTTGCCAGTGATGAGATCACTGGCTTACTCGATAATCCACCGATTGAACCTAATGATCCCAGTCAGTTGGGTTATGTGGACGTCGATGGAGATGTATTTGCGACTCCCCGCGACGCTTTACTGATTATTAACTTTCTCAATCAATCGGCCGCTTTGCCGGCGATGGCTGCAGCGGCGGAAGCAGAACCGGAAGAATTTGGCGTTCGATCGATTGAGACGGAAGCAGGTTGGAGTGTCCTGGCGGGTGCTGCCCTCCATGGTCGAGAGAAAGTATCAGTTCTGGCGGTCGATGAAGTTGTAAGGGATTCAGCTGCTGAATCGACTGACAAGCGTGTTGAAAAGCTTGAACTTGGCGAAGCAGGAGGCTTGTTCAGTGATCCGAGGCTTGCGGATACCGCCCTGGAGGAATTGTTGGACGACATCGCTAATGACCTTTTGTTAGACGATGCGGATGATGGATTCGATTTAGGAGATCTTGTTTAAGATATGAAGCGCTAAGAGGTTGATACGATCTTGCGATCGATAAGTTGAGTTTGGACGCGCATTCGCTATATCCGAACCGTTCAATCGCTGAAAAGATTGTGTCGCTAGGTTTGCACTTCGTGATTTTGAATCATACTGAGACCAAGCGGAAATCTCGCTCGGTTCAGTTTAAATAACCAGCCCAACGCGTACCGTTTGGGTTACGAGAAACATGTCACACGCCCCGGATTCGAGAATGAAAAAGAGCGCCTCAATGATTCAACGCCTAACACTGAGTGGTAAGCGAGCGCGGAGTCGTCGATCTAGTCGCATCGCACGACCGCTGCTGTCCGAGCAACTTGAAACGCGAGCATTATTGGCCGGCGATCTCATGCAGAATCCGGCCAGCATTACGGATGTGAATGCTGATGGGTTGACGACGCCCGTTGACGTGCTCCTGATCTTGAATGAATTGAATCATGGCGGGGCGAGATCTCTTGTCTCGGGAGAAGATCCCGCTAATACAGCCTTGTTTTACGATGTGAGCGGCGATGCGTTTCTGAGCCCCATGGACGCGTTAATGGTTCTGAATCAACTCAACGCCGAAGGGGAAGACGAGTTGCTCGTTCAAATCCGTTTAGAGGTAACGGATGTTGACGGAGCCGTGATTGATAGCATCGACGCCAATTCAACCTTCGTGCTGAGTGGGTATGTGAAGGATCTGACCGAACGTGAAGATGGTGGTGTCTTCTCTGGCTATCTGGATGTGAACTACAGCAGCGATTTGGCGGCCGTCAGTTCCGATATTCGACACGGTCCTTCTTATGGGAACGCTCCGTCTGGTGACAGCTCTACACCCGGATTGATTGACGAGGTGGGCTCGATCGATGGACTCAGTCCTTTGGGACCTACAGAACGACTTTTGTTCAATGTCGATATGCTGGCTGAGGCGACCGGTAACGTAACCTTTGCTCCTAGCTTTGCCGATGTTTCGCCTCTGCACGACGTACTGCTTTTCGGAGCCGATTCACCGGTTGCCGAAGACGAAATCATGTTCGTTGGAACCTCGTTGCAAATTGGGGCGACGGAAGCGCCGGTGGCAGAAGATGATTTCTATGAATCGACTTGGGACGTTGTGCTGGCAGTCGATGCTGAAAATGGCGTACTCGCCAATGATCTGGATGCTGCGGGTGGCACCTTGACTGCCTCTCTCGTTGATGATGCTGGCAATGGGGTCGTCGAATTAGCTGCGGACGGCTCCTTTAACTACACGCCAAATCAGGGATTCGCTGGAATCGATAGCTTCACTTACGTGGCAAACACGGCTGGTGCGGCCTCGAATGTGGCGACTGTTCAGATTGATGTAAAGGCCGTCAACCGACCCCCTGTTGCCGTCGATGATGAATACGCGACCCCTGAAGATTCGGTGTTGAATACAGTCGTTGGCGTGTTGGCCAACGATTTTGACCCTGACGGTGACGCGTTGAATTCACGATTCGTTACCTTGCCGTCGCACGGATCACTCCAGCTCAATGGAAATGGGAATTTCACTTATACGCCGGACCAAGACTTTTTCGGCTTCGATTCCTTCATCTATCTGGCTAATGACGGATTGCTGGACTCCAACGAGGCGAACGTCACCATCGAAGTTACGGCGGTCAATGACGGGCCTGTGGCCGTCCCTGATTTTTACATGACCGGTGCAGGAACTCAGCTCACGGTGGCTGCTGCCGATGGTGTGCTGGTCAACGATGTTGATCCCGAGGGCGAGGGCTTATCGGCATCGGTCGTCGAGTTGCCGCAGAATGGTGCTGTGCAGCTAGAACTTGACGGGTCGTTTGTCTACACGCCGAACGCCGATTTCGTGGGCGAAGACACGTTTACCTACGTGGCGAGTGATGATGTGGATACATCGAATGTCGCAACAGTAACCATTACTGTTTCGGATGACATACTGATGAATTTCCGCTTGGAAGCTACCAATGCAGAAGGCACTCCTGTGACGGCTGTGTCACCCGGGAGTCAGGTGAATCTGAATGTCTATGTCGAAGATGTTCGTAGTACATCGCCTGACGGCGTGTTTTCGGCCTACTTGGATGTCGTCTATTCTGATAATGCCATGCTCGTTAGTGAGCAGCTGTCATTTAACGAGATTTACGCCAATCAGCGATCGGGAGATCTTTCGACCGCCGGAGTGATCGATGAAGCGGGTGCCTTTGATGGTCTGGCGCCACTTGGCCCCGACGAGCTACTTCTGTTCAGTGCCTCGTTCGTCGCCGGTGGAGTTGGCACGATGGTGTTCGCGTCGGATCCGGCCGAATTGCTACCGGCTCACGAAGTCTTGCTCTACAACTTTGATGATCCAATTCAGTCTGAATTTATCAACTATGGCTCGGTCGAAGTCACGATTGAGCAAGGCGATCCACCGATTGCCGTCGATGATCAATACGAAACACGCGAGGATGCCGTGTTGGTCGTGTCAGCCGAGAATGGAGTGTTGGCCAATGACTCGGATCCCGACGGAGACGTCTTGACAGCGATCTTGGTGGACGCACCTTCTCATGGTGTTTTGGAACTCGTCGATGATGGTAGCTTCCGCTACACACCCGAAGACAATTACTTCGGATCGGATACCTTCACTTATCAGGCCTCCGATGGAGCCAATTTGTCGAATGTGGCAATGGTTACGATTGATGTGATTCCAGTCATCGACGCTCCTGTTGCGGTCGATGATTTCTATGTCATCGATGACATGGATCCATTGGTTGTCGATGCTGAATCAGGAGTGCTCTCGAACGATTTCGATCTTGAAGGCAAAACGATGAGCGCCGTGCTGGCCGATCCACCCCAAAACGGTACGCTTGATTTGCAAGCAGACGGGGCCTTTGTCTACACACCCGATACGGGATTCGTCGGTCGAGATACTTACACCTATCGAGCGGAAGCCGATGGCGAGCTCTCGAATCTCGCCACCGTCACGATCGATGTTGGTAATCTGCTTCCAAGTTCGGTCCAGGGAATGGTTTACTTCGATACCAACGATGACGGTCAAGTTGGTGAGGCCGAGAATCGTATTGCAAATGTGAAAATCACTCTCAGAGGGACCAATTTGCTGGATGAAGAGATCTTCCTGGAAACCAACACCGCCACCGATGGGACCTTTGCCTTCGATGGCTTGTTGCAGGGAAATTACATCCTAACTGAGTTCCAGCCAGCGTTTACTGTGGATGGGAAGGATACAATTGACGGAGAAGAGTCGTTACGAAGCGATCGCTTCAGTATTAAGCTCCCGGCGGGCGTTGACGCTGGGCAATACAATTTTGGCGATCGAGGCCTGGACTCCAAGTACATCGTTAATTCGCAATTCTTCGCCTCACGTCGACTCGAAGGTCTCTGGACCAGGATTGCCCCCAACGGACAATCGGATTGGTACAACGCAGATTTGGCCTGGAGTGAATTCGATTCGATTTCGGTCAAATTATCCGAGAGTGGCACCAGTGCTGAAATTCGGGCACGAGCGGATGGAGTCGAGCAGTTGTCGACTGTTTCATTGACCCGAAGTCGAACCGTGCATCTGACAGGTGATGAAAATGGCTACATCTTCCAGGTTGATGGCCAACCGGAAGACCACGGCATTCAACGTCCGTCGTCATTGTCGGCTTCGGCAGTTGATGAGCTGTTCGCCAACGACCAATAAACGCGTTTCACCGTAGACAAGCCGCGGCGGTTCCGAGTGAATCGCCGCGGCTTTTTTTTGGGGTCGGATACTGCTCGGCGCTGTATTGCTCAACCTATTGAACCGGTAACGCTTGCGGGGCTCTCCCAATTTGGCCGCATGTTCGACCGGCATGAGCTTCTGTAATCAGAAAGATTCGGGGCTCGCTCATAATGATGACAGAGGTCGTTAAAAGGGTTCTGTTTTTCTTTGACCCATTTCGCAGCCCTGGCCAATTCTGCCGGTTTATCGTCATAATGATTGGCGGCTCGTCAATTGCGCTGTTTGGCGCGGGGTTTGCTATCACTACTGGCTACGCTCGCGAGAAAATGAATTCTTCCCAGCATGGCGAGCAATGATTCAATATGAGTGAGGTTAGATGTGATGAAGAACTTCGTCGCTTTGCTGCTTTCGTTGCTCTGGATTTCCGGGGTGTTCGCTCAAGATGACGGCTTCGTTCCCGATGCCGAGATGGAGCCGATGATGCGAGGACCGGTTCACGAAGCATTTGCAGAGCCGATTCCATTGGCACCCGAAAGCAGGATGATCGTTCCCAAGGCACCGCCTCCTCGCGTCGAAGAAGTGGCTCCGACGAATCCTCCCGCGGGCGACGATGTGCAGTGGGTGTCCGGTTATTGGGCTTGGGATGATGATCGTCAGGACTACCTGTGGGTCAGTGGTGTTTGGCGTCGGACACCGGTTGGCCGCGAGTGGATTTCCGGCGAGTGGCAAGCTTCCGATCAGGGATATCGTTGGATTCCAGGACGTTGGTCGGCAGCAAAAAATGACGTCGCCAATGAAGTTTTGCCTGTTCCGCCGGAATCATTGGAAGAAGGGCCGACGAGCGAGCCGCTTTCGGAAGATCAATTTTGGGTGCCCGGAAACTGGCGATATAAGGGAAATCGGTATGTTTGGCGTCCCGGATTTTGGACCGGATGTCACGAAAATTGGGTGTGGGTTCCTGACTATTACGTGGCCATTGGCTCAGGTTGTCGGTACGTCTCAGGATACTGGGATTATGGCTGGGATCAGCGGGGCACATTATACGCGCCTTGTTATTTCACCCATTATCGCGCTGGTATGCGCTACCGTCCGAGCTTAGTCGTGGATTGTGCTGGAGCCTTTACGCATCTCTGGGTGCGTCCCGGTTATTGCCACTATTATTTTGGCGACTACTACGATGACCTTTACACAACACGAGGATTCCAACCGTGGTATCGCTACCATTCTCATCACCGTCGAGCCTATGACCCGCTCTATGTGCACTATCGATGGAAGTACGGCCGTCATCAAATCGGTCTTCATCGCTCCTTGCACGATCGACACGCTTTGTATCGCCACCACAAAGATCGTCGACCTGCTCACAAGTATCATGAGAAATCTCATGGTGGGCGTTCGCGACATTCGGATTTGGTACATCGTTCTAGAGACTTGAGACGCGGCGAAGAGCATCGGAATCGAATACGTGGTGATGTGTTGCAGTTG
The DNA here is from genome assembly GCA_029243025.1 of Pirellulaceae bacterium. NCBI lineage: Bacteria > Pseudomonadati > Planctomycetota > Planctomycetia > Pirellulales > Pirellulaceae > Pirellulaceae bacterium. The sequence continues at coordinate 62,398 of JAQWSU010000029.1, forward strand.
CGTTCTCAGTCGAACTCCAAAGCGTTAGCTCGCAGTCGAACCCAACAGGGTCGATCGAGATCCGAAAACGAACGCGCCAAAGATCGTTTGACAAATAGATCGAATCGCGTCGCCGGTTCGAGCGAATCTCAGACCAATCGAGGTGCAGGTACCAACCCCTCGAATCGGGATCTTTCTCTGTTAAGACAGCAGCGGTTAAAACAACAGGCTAATGCCGACGGTTCCCGTCGTCGGGGAGCTGGTCGTGGGAATCAATTATCGAATTCTCAAGAGAGAGGCCGGCGATCAGAGAAAGCTGATTTGGGGTCGAAAAAGAATCCACGAAACCGTACCGCAGGAGCGATCGAAAATCGAATCCCCTCCGTGCAACGGCGGAACGGTAACTCCGAACGCGTAACAACTCTGAAAAATCCGATCGGTCGTGAAACGACAGGAGAACGTCGACAGTCCAACGGTAGTCGTCGTCAAGAGACGGCAAAGGGATCATCTGACGCGGTTCGGAATCGCGGTTCGGTATCGAGTCAGGCTCGCTCTGCGTCTTCGGAGCGGACGGTCGATTTGCCTTTCCGAGGATTTCAAGATTTGCCAAGTCGCAATTCCCCCAAGGGTAATGCGACGCCGGACGCGACGATGGCCAGATCGCCTGATTCGCAAGCAGACTCGTCACGGTCCGAGTCGAATGTTTCCCCAAGTCGTCGCGGTCGCACGGTGTCAGGCGCTCCGAATGTATCGCGGACTTCGCCGGGATCAGGAAAGTCGAGTCGATCACGGTCCGAGTCGAATGTCTCCCCAAGTGGTCGCGGTCGCACGGTGTCAGGCGCTCCGAATATATCGCGGACTTCGCCGGGATCAGGAAAGTCGAGTCGATCGCGGTCCGAGTCGAATGTCTCCCGAAGTGGTCGCGGTCGCACGGTGTCAGGCGCTCCGAATGCATCGCGAAGCAGCAGTCCCTCAAGGAGGAGGAGTCCCAGTGTTTCTCGGAGTCCCAGTGTTTCTCGGAGTCCCAGCCCATCACGCGGAGGGCGTGCCAATTCAATGTCCCGATCCTCAGGCCGAGCGGGCGGCGGTTCGATTGGCCGCTCTGGCATGACGACACGTAGGGGGCGCGATCGATAGGGCGAGTTGGTTTTGCGGATTTAGTGTTGGCTGAGCCACTCCGCGTACCCCATCGAATTTTCCAGGTTGAATGGTTGCTGCCTTCCGCCAGCCTGTTCCACAAATCGCATGACGGTGAACAGATTACTTTCGAGTTGATCGACGTTTCCCACGGCTTCTAGCCCCACGGTCCAAAAGATACCTCGTGGAACCGTGAGTCGAGTTAACTCGAATTCGCAGCCATTTTCGGGTCTTGTTGGGCTGTGATGAATGTCTTGCTGATCATCGACACGGAATCGGCGTAAGTTTCGTTGTTTCCCGACCTTTACCCAGCCGGCGCGGCCGAGATCGTCGATCGTGAGTCTGTCTTCCGAGGGGAATTGCAGGCTCCATTTTTTGTAGGATTCCAGTCTTCCCATTAGCTTGCCCGATTGTTGAACTGAACCTGCGTGGCAGCGGATTTTGGTTTCAAGTTTGCCTTCACGAAGCTTGATTCCGCAATCGGCGTTACAAGGAAACGCATACCAGTCTGTGCGAGATTGTAATTCGGATTCGTTGCCGAAATGGACTTTAAGTTCGAGCGGGCACTCGGGGAAAAACCAGCGTAGCTCGTAGGTGTGCAACATGATTTACCTTGTCGGTTATCTTTCGAATCGTCCAAGGATGCCGACGGCAGGTTTGGAGTCAAGCACGCGATTCGTGATCGGGTCAAACGTCGCGATGATAGTCGGCTTTTCCGGTTCAGCACCCAGGGCAATTAACAACAGCGGCCGATCGGTACCGATCCGTGTGACTCGCATCGCAAAGTCGTCGGAGATCGGTGTGGTCGTAACGGAAGCGGCTGCGACATCACCGGAGGTGAAGTCAACGCAATAAAGGGATTTTTGCGGATGGTAAACTTTGGTGACCTTTTTTTTCTGTCGGATCTTTATTTTACCTGAACAGACCGAATACGCTTTTTTGAGTTCTGGGATGAAGACTGGATGTTCCAATCCTGGTGGAACGGGTTGCTTCCAGACGAGGTTGCGTTGATTGAGGTCGACCAGCACGATTCCTCCGGCCTCGCCTGCATTGCAAACAAGAATTCCGCGAAAGTTCCCCAATGAAACTGGACAAACTCGATCGGGAAAGGCAACTCCCCAGCGACCGTCGAGGGAGGTTGGGAGATCGGTCCAGTTCTGCATGCGATTGATTTTTGCAGCGGACCAATCCATGAAGCCAACTCCACCATACAAGTCAAGCGTCACCATCAATGTGTTGCCAGAAACGAAGGAGATTTCCGGGCCGGGTCCCTGTTCTTTTCGATTGGTCTTGATGTGGACTTCCGGCCGATTGCGTGGCAGTTGGAGATCGGCCACGCGAATCATTTTGGGAAGCTCATAAACTGCCAATCGGCTGCCTTTTTTCTTTCCCGTTACACTGTCCTTCTGGAATGAAATCACGGCATATTGTTGGTTAGCTGTGATGAAGATTCCCTGAGGACTGTTGGCAGCGGGTCGATAGACCTTACTGACGTCCCAACTGGATTCAACACGTGCTCTCGCAATGTCGACAATCGCGAGGATATCTTTTTCACAAGTCACGATTCCCTGGTTGTCAACGATCCGCAATTCGTCAGGTTCAGCAGGCAGCCTGACTTTTTGAGCTGTTTTCGTTTTTGAGAGACTAACGATAAAAAGTTGAGGATCTTTCTTAGAGTAGTTTGTGACCACCAATTGACCGTTGGGTGTCCGACGAACCTTCAATGGTCTGAGGCATTTTGGCGAGTCCAATAGGGTCCGGTAGCCGACAATCTTGCCCGTGTCGGGGGCGACGATCGCGGTTGCAATTCCACCGGAAGATTTCTTGCGAAAACTGTAACCAACCTCGACGAGTTTGCTGTTAGCAAGGAGAGCGGTTGACCATTGAGCGAGAAGTAAAAATGCGACGAAAGCCGAGTAGGGTAGTATCGACTTCATTGAGCCTTACTCCGATTTTGGATTCGACGTTTCCACACGGGAATTGCAATGGAAAAAACGGATATAGCAAGGATGGTCGCGCAGACGGGACTTCGGAAGAAAATACTGTAACCATCGCGAATCACAGCTCGACGAAAGTTTTCTTCGAGTACGTCACCGAGCACCATGGCGAGAACAATGGGTACGACGGGGTATTGATGTCGTCTCAAGATCCAGCCCAATAGGCCGAAAGCCAGGCAACAGCCCACATCGAACATCGAATAGCCGACGGAATAACTTCCCACAACTGATGCAGCCAAAATGAGAGGGAAGAGAATCCGTTTTGGGACTGCCGTTACTGCAACCCACAGACGGCTGCCAAACAGTCCCAGGACTAGGAGTATCAGATTGGCAACCAGCAGGCTTGCGAACAGTCCGTAAACGATTTCCGGATGCGTTTCAAACAATTGAGGTCCCGGCACGACGTCATGAACCATCAATGCACCGATCAAGACCGCTGTTGAAGCGCTGCCGGGAATTCCTAAGGTGAGCAGTGGAACGAGCGCCCCGCCGACAGAACTGCTGTTGGCGGCTTCTGCTGCTGCAACACCTTCATGAGCACCGTGGCCGAATTTTTCCGGTTCTTTGCTGAGCCGTTTTGCGGCGTCGTAGGAAACAAAGGAAGCGATGGTTGCGCCCGCACCTGGGAAGATTCCGATGACCGTACCAATGAATGAAGAACGCACGATCACCACCTTAAGTTTCCAATACTCTCGAAGTCTTGGCCAATGGTTTTGCGTTTGATCGATATGGGTGGCCGCAAGATTTTGGGCCTCGATTTGCATCAAAACCTCGCTGATGGCAAACAGTCCGATTAATGCAGGGATCAGCGGGAATCCGTCATATAACTGGGAGATGCCGAACGTAAACCGTCGCACCCCTGATATTGGGTCCTCGCCAACTGTATTGATGAGCAATCCCAGTAAGGCCATCAGTAAAACCTTACCCCAGTCCTTACCACCCACTGATGCGAGGCTTGACAATCCGAAAACAGCGAGCGCGAAGTAGTCCTGTGGGCGAAATGAAATCGCAACTTGGGCGAGCGGTACAGAGAAGAGGATTAGGATCAACGTTCCAATCAAACCTCCAACGGTGGAAGCGATTAGCGAGATGCCGAGTGCAATGCCCGGTTTGTCGGCTTTCGTGAGCGGATAGCCGTCGAATGCGGTTACCGCAGCCGATGGCGTGCCGGGCGCGTTGATGGTCACCGCGGTAATGGAACCGCCATAATCGGCCGCCAGATAAACGGCTGCGAGGAAAACCAGAGCCAAGGTCGGTGACATTGGATAGGTGAAGGGGACCAACAAGGCCACCCCCATCGACGGTGATAAGCCAGGCATCGCCCCAATCAGGATTCCAATGCAAACGCCCGCGGTGATTGTCAGCAAGGGGAGTAAGCCAATCACGAACTCGAAACCACCGCCAAGATTCTGTAATAAGTCCATTTTTTGATCCTAGAACTCGTTACAGAAATGGCTCAAAGAGTCTGCCTGTTGGCAGGGGCACATACAACATTCGAGCGAACGCGAGATACGCAAATACAAGCCACGCCAGCGTGACTCCTAAAGCAAGCCGGAAACGATTTAATCCAAGCATCGACATCGCGACCAGCAAAAACACAAAGGAACCGAAATAGTAACCGGTGTAGATTATGATTGCCACATAAGCAGCCAGCAGTGTGGCGAACTTCCAGACAAGATCGATTCGTTTCGATTTTTCAATCTGATCTTGATTGCGAACTGTTTGACAGATCAGCAAGATCGCGAATGGAACAATGAGGACGGACCACAACTGAGGTACGGCTGCAGCTCCCACATCGTCTGTTTGGGGGAAACGCATTGCGGCGGCGAAAAACAAAAACGCGACGCTTAAGGTAAGGGAAGGAATCAGGATGTAGCCGAGCCTGGCTGTTTGCCCTCGAGCGATCAACCCGATGGCGATCATGCCGTTGGCAAGTACGGCGAGCAGAAGCATGATTAGATTCGTCGATTCGCCTCGCTGTTTCGTTCGTTTCGCAAGGTCGGGTGATTCGGCATTTTGCAAGATGGATAGGTAGTGTTGGAACTCATCGCGATCGCTCTCGACGATTGGAGTGAATTTTTTTTCGTCATAGTACACAACTTCAATCCCATCACGTTCCCAGAATTTTCTCCAATCGGTATCCTGATTGACTTTGCGGAATAGTCGGCGATACCATGCTAAGACGTCTGGCGGAACGCCCGATTTGATGGCAAAACCTCGCCACATGAACTCGCGGTCCAGCCCTTGCACACCGAAGTCTGAAAAGATTGGCGTGTCGGGGTATTGCGGCAGACGCGTCGGGTTTGAAATGACGGAGATCTTCAATTGAGGATTGCCTGCTGCGTCACGAGGGTTTCCGACGTAGGCCACTCCTTGATCCCCCAGGAGTGCTGCCTTGGCTACACCGCCGCCACCGAACGGAATCCATCTCGCACTGATGTCGAATTTTTTCCAGGTTTTCAGAGCCATGACATGATCCAGACCGCCGAAGGCCGGTCCCAACCACACTTGTTTGCCAGGGCGCGCTCGAGCATCCTCGACGAGAGTTGACCAGTTGGACCTCGGGTCATCGGCTCGGGTGATGATGCACTCTGGATCCGCCATCAACATGGCGATCCAGTCAAAATCGTCGATGTAGTTGGTGCGATTGGACGAGACGATTTTGGCGATGTTCGACTTGGTGCAAGCGTAAAGTGTGTACCCGTCCGCAGGCAGTTGGATCACCTTTTCCATCGCCACGATTCCACCTGCACCGGGCTTATTCTCCACGATGAGTGTCGCGTCGACATACTTCTCTGCGATCTCTGTGAACTTCCGAGCTGTCGTGTCGATCAACCCACCCGGGCCAGTGTAGACAATGATTTTGATCGGCTTGGCTGGGAAATCAGCGGCGCGCGCCGATGGGGCGACAACAAAAAAGCAGCTGAGGAAGCAAAGCAGCTGACCAATACGAGAATGGCTGACGATAAGTCTGAGGTGGATCATCGAATTCAATTGTAACGGATCGCCAGCCTCATTGTAGGGCTCGTTCTATCAGCGATAAATCATCGTGAAAATGAAGGTCTGAGTGGGCCGGATCCTGGCCACGTGGTGCGGATGAACGGGAGCTGAAAAAATAGGAGTCGTTCCAGCTAAACTGTTTTTCGAAGACAAAATCGAGTGCGTTGTGGGGAGTCATGAATGGGCGATTCAAGCTGTTCGGGGTGCTGTGATCGTTAAACTTTCTCAGTATCGGATGGGGGACGCGATTTGAGTTGTTACGGCTTGTGCTCGATTCTGTCGCCAATGCTGCTGCGATTTCGTTTCCATCGATCGACGCGAGCTTGACTACGGCTGCGAATTGTCCCAACTGAAATGCCTTGATGAGGTCGGCGGAGTCGAAATCTTGGTCGCAATTCCAGTCGCCCTCGGACCAGGTCGAATTGTTGCTCGTTGAGTCCTCATACTCACCGGCCTGAAAAACCGACACCAAATCACGCGAATCAAAACGTCCATCCAGATTGGCGTCTCCAAATGAAGTTTTCAGAATGTCTTCAATCAAGACCGTGAGGTCGGATTCGTCGAGCTGGCCATTGTTGGATAAATCGAATCGGATTTCATCAGAACCATTTCGAATCATGTTGCAGAGTAAGTTGATGTCGGCCCGGTTCACGTTCCCTGATCGATCCAGGTCACCGAAAGTTGCTGCCATCCGACCCGGCGTACCGCCCGGATGATCGCTGGGACGCCAGTTGGAGCCATCATTCAGGTCGTTTTGCGGATTGATAAGCTGCAGTGTGAACCCCCCACCGTCCGCCAGGGTCGGCCACGGCGCACTGTCGTCGTATTTTAAGTCGATGATTGGCAGGCTGTTTGCGTCGACGATGCGGATGGTCTCTCCAGTGTTCGCTAAGGACCCGCTGAATTCACCGTCGATCCAAACTTGACTTACATGCGGATAGGCTTGCATGAATGCCTGTTGGTTTTTTACGACTAACCGCGATTCGCCCGGTCCGAGCGTGGTGCCTGGTGCGAAAACGTAAGGGGTGCTTGGACCGTCCGTAATGGTAACGTTAGCTAAGTCCAAGCTAAACTCAGTACCCACATGACTGAATTCGATGAATTCGGTCGAATCATTTTTTTCAGACGGGTTATAGTGGATTTCTGAGATTCGTAGCGAATGGTGCAGCGGATTGCGATGATCGATTGACTTATGCTCGTCGACCGTTTGTCCCCAGTCGTCGACTAACTGTGTGGACAAACCACTCGTGTTCACCGATCCCAGGAAGGGGCCTTGCACGGAGAGGCCGATTTGATCTTGGATGACACGCTGGTAGTCACGAAATGCGGCGACGTTCGACGTGACAAACAACGATCCATGAGCCGGAATCACTGTTCCTGGACGGAATTTATAGTCGATTCCCTCCGTTAACTGCCAGCCGGTCAGATCGACTGCAAACGCTTCCTGATTTACCAATTCAATGAATTGAACGGATTCGAAATCCTCGCCTGTTGAAGTGTCAATGACTCCGAAATCGACATCAAAGTCTCGTCCGATTTCTCGCCGGCGGATCATCGACGGTTGGATGAGCAGATCCGGACTATTGCGTTGGGCGTTGATTCCGATGACGGCTAGCACATTGGTGCCCTGCATCACCGGGACAATGCCTGATTGGATGAGTGCTGTGATGTCGAATACCTCGAACTCACTGTTTGCCTCATGGTTTCCAGAACGCGATATGGAGTTCCAGTCAACTTCGCCGGAAATGTTTGCGCGGGCAATCTCAACGCCGTTGAGATACGCAACAAATGCGTCATCGTAGCGCATTTGGAGTTGGATGCGATCACCTGATTTGTAATCGTCGATAGAAAATGGGAATCGTGCGTAGACAGTCGATGAAATGCCGTGGCCATCACCATCGGGGTCGATGTCGTCCAAAAGATTGACTCGCTGAGTCTGCTCTTTGTCCCGATAGAGTTCCCCCAAAAACGGTTCGTAGTCGGTGGCACGATCGTAGCCGACGCCTCCCTTACCAACTCGCCATCCAGCCGCTACCGAATCGTCGAATATGGGGGCACGCCATCCGATCGCATCCTGGTTAGAGGTTGGCACGAAGACTCGCACGATGGATTCCGCAGGCAATAATTGTCGGATTTCAAAGGCTTGATTTGATCCGGGTAGATTTGAATCGTTGGAGAGTTGTTTGCGCCGGTAGCGTAAATGGTCTGTCAGACGTCGGATACCGGCAGTTGGGTCACCACTCTTCCAACGCGCATGGTCCCGGGCAGCATCGCCGCTTATGAGAATATCGTATTCTTTGATTTTGGTCTCAAAGTAGTCGCCAGCAAGATACTCGTCGAACAGCGTTCGCAAACGTCGTAGGTACATTTGACGGGTGCTTGGCGTATCGAGAATCGCGTCCAGTAAGTGATTCTGATAGACGGGTTGACCGGGAGCTTGAGGATGTTGTGTATCACCATAGAAAACGCTGGAGAAGTTTGGGTCTGTTCGCAAGGCAAATGCTTGGTCCATGTCCCAAGGGAATTGCCACCATTCTTCCGTTGTCGCATCACGATAGATGTAATAGTTTTTGGTTAAGCGGTCGTGATTCGTGAGGATTGTGTTGCCAGCCATGTTATTGATGACTTCGGGCAGATTGACATGATCAAAAATGTAGCTTGATCTGTCCTGGTCCTGGATGCGATTGTTGAGACCGTTAGTGAATTGGATCAAGTCGTCAAAGGGTTTTTGCTTTTGCGTGACTTTTTGATAGTCACTGCGAGTTGGATTGAGGGCTAGGGTGGATCGGGCTGACGGCGAATTCGCTTTGTACAATGCGCCGCTGGTATCGAGCTGATGTCGCTCAAGAAACGATTCGTCAATTTGCTCAACGAAGGAGGCGAGCGAGTAGAATTGCCCGTTTTGACGGACCTGGTAATGTTGTGTGATCGGCGCAGGGACGCCAATTTCGTTGAGAAATCCGAACGCCAGATTTTCTCCCATATAAGAGGTTGCGCCCTTCTCGCGATAATGCGATTGGAGATTGAATTCATCAACCGCAGGGTGGTCATTGGAATGTCGAAACGGATCCCCAGGGTTAAACTCGAATTTGAATTTTGGTTTTGGCCAATTCGTCGTTGAAATGCCTCGGACTTTTACCTTGAGGTTGTCGTAGAATTGTCCAGCGAAATACACGGACGCGGGTGACCAACGTGTGCTGTTCCCATTTCGATTTTTATGCCAAGTTGGATCCGGAACGAACCAATGCAACGTGGGTAACGCTGTGTCGAAATTGTCCTGTTGGATGATCGTACCGAAGTATTCGGGGTGCCCTGTCGAATCGCCTGGATTCGCTAAATAAGGCGATCGTGATGTGCGCCCTGATTCATCACGTGTTGTGATAAAGTAACGCAGCATCTTTCCCGGCAACGACTCAATCGATCGGCTGTCTGATGTCCAGAGTTGATGGAAGGTATCGGCGGGCACGTTGACGGTGTAGACATCATCATTCGCCGTGAGGTCGGAGTTCATTCCATCGTCTCGCAGTGGCAGCGAAATCGTCGATCCGTACGCCATGCGGAGATGGACCTCGGCCGTGATTTCCTCCGTCAGGCGATCGGGAATGGTCGCGGAAATAATGAAATCCTCCGTCAAGGAAGGGCGCTCGGGTTGATGCGTAACCGCGGTGATGATTGGACCGATTGAAACATCGATCGAACTGTTGGCACTGCCAGGTGTCGCTGTCGAAAGGTAATGGTATTGACTGGGTTGGATCAGGGTGCTGGATTGTCGCGGTAGACCAAATGACACGTCTCGCAGCTGAGGAGGGAACTCAAGCGGGCGAGCCGTTGTGATCGTCTCTCCATCTGGCATGACGATCGCCAAGGTCTCACCTGCGGCACTCAAACGGAAGTTCGTGTGAAGTTCGCGGTCCGGTATTCTTCGGTCTTTGCCGGATGCGAATACAACCAGGAAATCTTCGGGGGGGATGACCGTCTCTGCTGGAAAGGTCCAGCGTCGTAAATTGTCTTGCTGGTCGGTAAGGTGCCATCCGGCGAGATTCAAAGGCGACTGGCCGAAGTTGAAAATTTCAATCCAGTCAGAGCTTTCTTGGTCGGTGTCCTGCAGTGACTGCCAATTCGTCGCCATGATTTCGCTGATCAAAACAGTTGCGGACTGAACTCGAATTTCTATTATGGCTTCGTGTTCGCTTCCGAAACGATCAGAGATGCGATAAGAAAATCGATCGACGCCGGTAAAGCCAGGCTGCGGAGCATATTGGAACGATCCATCCGTCCGGAAATCAATCTGGCCTGAATTCGGCAGCGTTGAAAGCTCCGCGGTGAGATTGCCTTGGTCTGGATTCATGTCATTGACGATCGGCGACTGAGAAGCGGTGACTACCAGTGTTTCGTCCCGCATCGCGACGTATTCGTCGTCTACGGCTTTGATCGGATCTCGTTGATTGACTACCTCGATGGTGACTTGAGCAGGGGCGGAGTCGCGCCCGTCTGTGGCTAAATACTCGAATCGATCCGTGCCGAAGAAATTCGGTTGCGGTTGATAGACAAAGGATCCATCGGGGGCAAGTGTCAATGCACCGTGCTCTGGTAAGCTTTCAAGGATCGCCGTGAATGAATCTTGCTCCAAATCCGCGTCGTTCGTCAGTAGACCATCCGCTCTTGAGATGATAAGTACTGTGTCTTCGGTCGTCCTGTAGGAATCCTCATGAACCTGGGGAGGATAATTGACATATTTGGCGCGAAGCGTCTTTGTGAGCGAAATGGCTGCTTCGGGAAGTAAGTCACCAGCAAAAAATTGTATCTCTGCGATAGTTCCATCAAACGCGGCCCCACCACTCCCGAATTTGATTGTGCGGGCGTCTCGAGGTTCGTTGCTGACGTCCGTGCGACTCGTGGCAATTCCATCAATGTACAAAGAGAGACTTTCGCTGGTGCGACTCAGAATCGCCACATGGGCGATGCCATCGTTGTAGTTGGCTTCAGCTGAAAACAAGCTTTTGGCTGGAGTGCCTGTGCCGGCTGACACAGTACCATCGCTTGAAATTGCGATACCCCAGTCACGAGCGAAACCGAAGCTGCTGGCGTCTACGATGCCGGAATTCAAATACCACTGATTCTTGTCACCGATCAGCGAATTTGAATCTGTCGAAAAGACCGTCGCGATCGCGAATTCTGAGAGGCCTTGAATTGGATCCGCATCGGCTGCAATTCGGAAATAGTCTAACGGGTCGAGCTTTACCGCAGCATGACCGTTGAGTCGATTGGAGATAAGTTGCGGACTGCCATTCGCAATTGCAATCACGCTCCCGGATTTGTCGGGCCATCTGGTAATCACTGATTCGTCGCCGGGTGCTGTGATTAAATCCTCCGCACTCCAAGCAGCGATCAGGTCAGCTGCTAATAAGGTGCGCGGTTCGAGTCTTTCAACGTTGAAATGAAGCGATTTTGAAACGCGGCGCTGTCGAGGGTTGTGCTTATAAAGAAAGGTCATTGCGACAGTCGCTGTCTTGTTAATTCAGCAATATTATGAAAGGCGATGGATGTTGTGAGGAGAACAACGGCATGGTGTCAGTTTTGGGACGGCGATTTTGCGACGGTTTCAGCGGATCTGATTTTAACGAGAATTGGGCTTTCAAGAACCATGTTTATTCTGCGAAATCTTGTTCGGAGCCCGTGCGGTTGCGGGAATGACGACCTTTTGTAACCCGTGTCTTTGAGATGATTTCGCGGAACTTGTTCCACGAAGAACGGTCCATCGTTGTGATAGAGTCCCGAGATAACCCGACGCAGTGTGGCTCGCCGATTCGCTCACCTCAATGTTGATGTGAATCGAGCGAATTGGTTTGTTAACTCAAAGAAAAAACTTGGAGGAAGTCGTCGGAAAGGTTGCTTGACAGTAAGATTCGAACGCGGTAGTTAAAAGCCGTTTCTCGCCAAGCGGAACACACGGATCAGGGCAGGTTGCTGCGAGGACTTCTCGACTACCAGAATCGACACGTTCGTGTTCAAGCGTCAAATCGTTTTGATCGACACAAAAGGCTCGGCATCTTCCGCGCATTGTGCAGTTCTATCAACTTCAGCCTTGCGACGGCACGACGAGGTTGGCTCTTTGTGTGTGAGTTGCTCGAAAAAGCAGAGTTTGGAACCTAGGTTTTCTGCTGAAGTAATCTTTGAAGCAATCGTGGTTCTGTTTGTTCCCGGAATCCTGGTGAGTTTGTGATTCAGGTGACGTGACTTCGGCCGAGTGTTCGACTTGGCATGTCATTCGAGTCGTGCTTTTGTTTAGCGAGAAGATGGGCTTGGCGATAAAGACAGGGAACTTCGTTGAATTATCTGCGCCGGGGGTAATGGCGATCATATTAATGATTGAATTTTGGGATCGATAGTCAGCGACTGCCGAGGGTAAATGCAAATGTTTTCGATGCGATTTCGGGTCGCGCTTGGGTTGGTCAGCATTCTGATGATGATCATGGTGCTCGGTAGCCTACTCGGCTTGATGCCGAATCAACCTCATCATCAGATGTGGATTGGCCGACGTGATGTTGGCGATGCGCTGGCTTTGAACGCCCGGCACTGTGTCATGCGAGACGAGTGGGATTCACTCGGAGAAATGCTTGGTACTGCTGTTGAGCAGAATGGCGATCTGCGGTCTGTTGCAGTGATACAATATCCAAATCTTACTCGGATTCAACACACGATCGACTGGAAGGATCGTGCAGCGGATGATGGAAGTCAGTATCGCATCCCTTTGCAGAGAAATGTCGGCATCACGGGAATTCCAGAGGCCTGGGGGGAACTGCAGTTGCAGTTTCGGCCTACTCGTGAACTATCCGTCTGGGGAATGGCAGACACTTCCTGGTTTAAATATTTTTTGTTTGTGGGCGGTAGCGTTTTTCTGATCTATTTGTTCAGTCTCGACCGACTGTTGGGACTTGTCGATCCGACAAAAGCGATCATGGCTCGTGTTGGCTCCCCGCTTGATTCCCTTTCAGAAGGGTTAATGGTGTTGGATAGCAATGGAATGATTCTTCGAGTGAACAGCGTGTTTGCCGAAATCCTGGAGTGTTGTTCGGAAGATTTAGTTGGATTGCCCGCGACGGGATTGCCTTGGGTCAAGGTTGATTCGGGCCAGAAGCCGGACATGTTTCCCTGGGGGAAAGCGTCGAGTCAAGGTGGAGTGGTCGAAGGTGTTACTCTGGGTCTGATCCGAGATTTCGATTCGCAGCTCCGGACATTTCGCCTACAAATGTCGCCGTTGATTGGCCCACATGGGAGTAATACGGGTGTTCTTGTTAGTCTCGAGGATGTGAGTGAACTCGAAGCCACGCGAGCGGAACTCACTTGTGCCAAAGAGGAAGCTGAAGCGGCTAATCAGGCTAAATCGACGTTTCTCGCAAATGTGAGTCACGAGATTCGAACGCCCATGAATGCGATTCTTGGTTTCACGGATGTGCTTCGACGAGATATCGTTCGCGACGAGGCCAAACGAAGACACCATCTCGATGCAATTTACACCAGCGGTACGCACCTGCTGAATCTCATTAATGATATTCTCGATTTTTCGAAAGTCGAGGCAGGTAAACTGGAGGTTGAACAGACCGACTGTTCGCTTCGTGCAATCGTAGATCAAGTTGTGACTGTCTTGAAAGTTCGCGCTGTTAGTAAAGGCATCTCACTCCAATGTCACAGCCTAGGCGAGATTCCCGATTTGATTCAATCGGATCCGATGCGGTTGCGTCAAATACTTACGAACCTTGTCGGGAACGCCATCAAGTTTACGGATGAAGGCGAGGTGCGGATTACTGTCGGATTTGAGCATGAGATTGAATCCCAGGTTGTTATTGATGTTTCTGATACGGGAGTTGGAATCCCTGCTGATGCGTTGGAGAAAATATTTGCTCCGTTTACTCAAGCAGATAGCTCTGTAACTCGGAAATTTGGTGGTACCGGTTTGGGCTTGTCGATCAGTCGGCATTTTGCACGTGCTTTGGGAGGTGAGATAACGGTTGCGAGTGAAGTCAGCGTGGGAAGCACATTCTCCGTCTCGCTTCCGACAGGCCCAGTGGAACATGTTTTATTCTCGACTTGGGATGATTCTGATTCATCAACAGCTTCGAAAGATCTGCCACAAGAGAAGGGGCTTTCCTCGATGCGTTTGCTCTTGGTGGAAGATGGAGAGGAAAATCGCGAGCTGCTGACGCTTGTGCTACAGGCAGGAGGCGCAATCGTTGACACCGCAGAAGATGGATTGATTGGTGTCAGGAAGGCCTTGGCAGAAGAATATGATGTGATCCTGATGGACATGCAAATGCCAAATATGGATGGATACGAAGCGAGCACTTTGCTCAGGCAACAGGGTTTGACCGCGCCCATCATCGCGCTGACAGCGCATGCGATGGAGGGCGACCATCAAAAATGCTTGGCAGCAGGCTGCTCCGATTTCTTCGTGAAACCCATTGATCTTGACGCAATGGTTCAAACTCTCGCTGAAACGTGGCGTGGGACAAACCAGTCGTGTGGTTTGCCCTTATCTGAATTGACTTTAACTTCTGGAGAGGAAGCCGCAGCTGAAATGACGCAAACAGAACAAAAAGCACCGTTGGTATCCCGGTTGCCTATGGAAAAACCTCAGTTTCGGGAAATCGTAGAACGCTTCATTGGTCGGCTTGACGAACAATTGACTTCCATGCAAGCAGCCTGGGACTGTCGCGATTTCGACGAGCTGGCTGGACTGGCTCATTGGTTGAAGGGTACCGGTGGGAGCGTGGGCTTCGATGAATTTGGCGATCCATCGGCGCGGCTCGAAATAGCGGCCAAAGATCAACTGGCGGATGACATCGAAGCATCGATTCTTGAATTGAGGGAGCTTTTCGATCGCATTCAATTTCCCACCGAAGCCGCAAAGGCGTCTGGTGTTGACGGGATGGCCACTTCACCAAGTTAATCGATCGTCGTCTTTCGTGAGCTTGCCAGCCGGTCGGATGTGTTCTCCCACCTGCTTGGTCAAAGAATCACCTAACTCGGTTCTCGCAGCGTCTGCCATGCCTTGCAAACGCTGGACGATTTCCGGGTGCTGCTCCGATACATCCAACTTTTCCGCAATGTCCGTTTTTAAGTCGAAGAGCGTCAATCCAATCTCGGTTTGTGAATAGGGCGCTGGGATTCCTTCCTTCCCACCAGGTCGACCGGCCATCGTACGGAAACGGTGTGGGAAATGAAGCTTCCAGCGACGGTCACGAACCGCTTGTAATTGTCCGCCTGCGTAATACATCAAAAACGATTCATGAGGCGATTGGGTATTTTCTTTGGCGAACAAAAGATCCGAGATGTCTTTGCCATCGATCGGATGAGCGGGTAAGTCTGCGCCAATTAAGTTCGCGACGGTGGGAAGGATATCAATTGTCGATGCCAATTCGTCGCAGGTCGTTCCGGCTGGAATACGGTTTGGCCATTGCACGATTGTCGGAACACGGGAACCTCCCTCGAACATGGTTCCTTTTCCTTCACGAAGCGGACCGGACGACCCTGCATGATCGCCATAGCTTAACCACGGTCCATTGTCAGAAGTGAAAATCACGATCGTGTTGTCGTCGATCTGATGTTTTTTTAACGCCGCGATAATCTGACCAACCGACCAATCGACTTCCATCACCACATCGCCAAACAAACCACGTTCACTCTTGCCCTTGAATTTGTCGGAAACATAGAGTGGGACGTGCACCATCGAGTGTGGCAGGTAAAGAAAGAATGGTTTGTCATGGTTACGGTTGATAAACGAGACAGCACGCTCAGTGTATGCCGTTGTTAATTGGGTTTGATCTTCGCCCGTTACGTTGGAGTCGATCACGGTCGTATTTTCAATCAGTGGCAGTGGCGGAAACCCTTGTTTTCGACGAGGAGATTCCGGTGGTAAATTCAGATAAAAGGGATGAAATGGCCACATGTCATTGGAATACGGTAGCCCGTAGTATTCATCAAATCCATGATTGGTTGGTAAGAATTTTGGGTGATGGCCAAGGTGCCATTTCCCAAAGCAGGCCGTTGCGTAGCCCTGCTGTTTGCAAAGTTCTGCCAGGGTTATTTCTTCGCTGTTGATACCACGATCGGATTTCGGACCAAGTGCACCTGAAATTCCCACTCGCTGATGGTAACAGCCGGTCAGCAGGGCAGCGCGAGAGGCAGAACAAACGGCGGATGAGACTTCAAAATCGGTGAATCGCATGCCCGCTGCAGCCATCGCTGCGAGGTGAGGCGTTGAGTAGCCTTCTGCACCAAACGGTCCAATGTCAGCATAACCCATATCGTCAATGAAAATGACGACAACATTCGGTAGACGCTGCGAGCTTTTTTGCGCGAAGCAGGGGAGGGCAACCGAGAACAGAACAACCAATAAGAACCATGAATGGACTTTTTTCATCTTGCGGCGTGCTTTCGGAGGGAAGACGCAATAAACTGCTGTTGTTGATATAACGATCGATTCTACTGCGATTCTATCGCATTGCGCGGCGCATGGCGCGGCGGGTTACGGGTGGATCTCAGAAAACTTGTTGGGAGTGGCAAGCGATGGACTTTCGCCGACTTTTGTTCTGTGCCTGGATTGCGTTACTTTTTTCGGGATTTAGCGAGGACTGTTCCTCTGCAGAAATCGTCTTTCGGCGCCATCTGATCAATGCGGATTCTCGGTTTAGCGCTTGCGCTGCGATTGATGTGAATCGTGATGGTCGACTGGACATCTTTTCAGGTGGCTTTTGGTATGAAGCACCGGATTGGCAACGCCGTCGAACGAGAAATGTACCGGAGATTCGTGGTCGGTTTGACGACTACTCGAATCTGCCATTCGATGTGAATCGCGATGGTTGGGTTGACATTATTAGCGTCAACTACCGGAGCAAGTCCCTGTATTGGGTGGAGAATCCTGGCAGTCATCCCGGGGAATGGAAAACGCATCTGATTGACACTCCGGGACCGAGTGAGACCGGACGTCTTGTCGACATTGATCATGATGGGATTCTGGATGTATTACCGAATGGGACCAAATACGCTGCCTGGTACCAACTTGATCCCGCTGGACTTTCAATCAACGGTAAGTTGAATCCCAACTGGCTTCGCCACGACTTGCCCTTCGAACTAGCTGGACATGGAGTTGGTTTCGGCGATATCGACGGTGATGGTCGCACTGACTTAGTGGGACCTCAGGGCTGGCTGCGGGCTCCCGAGGATCCAATTACCGGTCGATGGATCTGGCAGCCTGAGTTTTCCACACACCGTGATGCAAGTGTTCCAATCCTGGTGCACGATGTGGATCGTGATGGGGATGCTGATTTGATTTGGGGACGTGGGCACAATATTGGCTTGTATTGGATGGAACAGCTTCGCGTTGGCGATCAGCGACGCTGGCAGTTACACGCAATTGATACAAGCTGGTCTGGGGCGCATGCCATCATGTTAGCCGATATTGATGGCGATCAACGCCAGGATTTAGTGGCTGGAAAACGATATCTGGGGCACGGGGGGAAAGATCCCGGAGAATATGATCCATTGGCGGTCTATTGGTACTCGTTCGCTCAAGGCTCGAAGAGTTGGACGCGACACTCAATATCTGTCGGAGGAACGTGTGGCTTTGATCTGGATCCTAAATGTGTTGATATGGATGGAGATGGTGATGTTGACATCCTCGCGCCAACGCGCGCGGGTTTGCACTATCTTGAAAATCTTGGCCACGAGAATCTTGGCCACGAGAATCTTGGCCATCAGACAGCTGATTTGTTAGCTCTTGCTGAAGATCGATCCATTTCCAAAGGTGCCAAGGGCGAATCGCTCCTGTCGCTACAAAATCATCAAGGGGAATCCCAAACCGTGAAGTCCGAATTGGATTGGGGGCTGAAACGCTGGCAGATTCTTCGCGTCTTGGAGCAGGTCATGGGGCCACTTCCCGGACCGAGCCGACGTGTCCCGCTCAAGATTGAGCGAATCTCAGAAGAGGAAACCACGAAATACATCCGCCGAAAGATCCTGTTTTCAGCCGAAGCAGGAGATCGAGTACCGGCCTATTTGTTAATCCCCAAGTCGGTTCGAGATTCTCCCGGTAACAAACTGCCTGCCATGCTCTGTCTCCATCCTACGAGTCCACTCGGGAAGGCACAGGTTTGTGGTCTTGGAGGCAAGCCGAGTCGCTTCTATGCACACGAGTTGGCTGAGCAGGGATTTGTTTGTCTCGCTCCGGATTACCCCTCGTTTGGAGACTATCAGGATTACGACTTTGAGAGGGACCAGTACGTGTCTGGGACGATGAAGGCGATTTGGAATAATATTCGAGGGGTTGATTTACTTGAATCGCTGCCGTTCGTTGATCGCGACAAGATTGGTTGCATCGGACATTCGTTAGGTGGACATAATAGTCTATTCACGGCTGCGTTTGACCAGCGGATTCGTGCTGTGGTGACCAGTTGTGGATTCAACTCATTCAAGCATTACTATGGTGGCGACTTGAAAGGTTGGACGAGTGCTCGTTACATGCCTCTAATTCAGACGAGGTACGGGTTAGATCCGGCCCAAGTTCCGTTTGATTTTGACAGTGTGCTTGCGGTTATTTCACCACGCCCCGTGTTTGTCAACGCGCCTTTACACGATGCCAATTTTGCCGTCGAAGGTGTGCGACTGTCTCTGGCCGGTGCGCAAGAAGTTTTCAAACTTCATGATGCTTTCGATCAAGTCACCGTTGTCTTTCCGAATGTCGGACACGAATTTCCATCTGAAATACGTCAACAGGCTTACGAATGGTTGAAACAAAAGTTGGATCCTTGAAGCAGATCGTCAAAGGAAGTACACACGGCTCGTGACACAAGCTTCTTATTCCAGTCACCGGATCGACGATCGGGAAATGTCCGATCACTGTTTTGCTGACTTCAATTGCATTTGTCTTGCCACCCACGGGTTTTATAAAACGTCGGTACGGCACCATCGGTAGGCGGTCTTTGAAACTCCCATTCTCGAATCGAGATGTTTCGTTTTTTTAATATCTCTAGCACTGTCTTTCAGGTGGTGTTTCGGGTTTTTTTTAAGATTTCCGGTTGAACTCGTCGTTTCGGCGTTGAGAATAGACTGTGTTATTTATCCTTTATCCTCTAGTGACCTTGCTTGCTCCGCAATAGCCGATGGTCGTTGTCTGATTTTCGGAACCCGTGATGCCTTTGAATGATCGATTGAAAACTCGCGTCAAGCGATTTACAACGGCTGCAACGGCCGCCGCCGTCACCGGAAATCTTGCCACCGATGCCGATGCAAGTCTCCACATTTGGGACGTTGGCCAAACCGGTACCCCTTGGAATGACGTAACGTTAACGGCTTCTTTTCAACCCAACTTCCAGTTGGAGTTTCGGGGCTCGAGCTGGTCGTACAACAAGACCACCTCATCCGTGTCCGCGTCGTTCTCTGGTTGGGAAGTGAATATGGATTCAAGGTCAAACCTGTCGCATATCAATTCAGCCAAATGGAACTCAGGGGTGATGATTGACGCCGACGCGAACAACGGTGTGGCCTCCGCAGGCATCGACAGCAAAACGGCGCACTCATGGAAGACAACACGTGCGGCACTGGAGGGATTTAGTAGCATTTACTTGACCTCCATGGTGCCGGGCATCGGAAGCGGCTCATTTCGGTGGGGCCCATGGCGACCTACTCCGGCAAATGGCTACTTGGGCATCCGTTTTGAGGAAGAGGGTGAGTATTACTATGGTTGGGCGGAACTTACCGTCCGAGACAGGGGACAAATCGACATCGTGAGATGGGCGCTGGAAGACGAGGCAGGTGTCGCGGCAATGACCGGTGACCCCGTCGCCCCGGAAACGATTCCCGAGCCAGCGTCGATCGCCATTTGGGCGATAGGAGCAGGTGCGGTTGGCCTTCGAGCCCTCAGACGACGCCGGCAAAACGCAAACGATCAAGTATCTTAGCGTTAACTTTTATCAGGACCGATATAAGGTTGTCTATCGCGGCAAGTCAGTCCAAGATTCGAACGATTCATTCCGACGCATCGATTCTTTTGAGGGGGCACATCTTCGTCCCCTGTGATTATCTTAGATAAGATGGCCTCTGAGATATTCTCATTGATTCCTGAGGGCGCCCCGTCGATTCGTTTGAGCGGATGCCCTCCTAGTAGCCCTCCTTTTGGGGATCCGCAAGAAGGTTTTTGCAAGTGCCAATGTCTCGCAACGTCAACAGCGATTGTCTTATCTCACCGAATCATTCAAAGGTGCTCGTGATTGGCTGGGATGCTGCCGATTGGAGAGCCATTCGTCCGCTCCTCGAACAGGGCAAGATGCCTCATCTCCAACGAATGATGGAGGAGGGTTGCCACGGTAATGTCTCAACTCTCAACCCAATCCTGAGTCCGATGCTTTGGACATCCATTGCCACGGGCAAAAGACCGTCGAAACACGGCATCTGGGGCTTCTCCGAACCGTCACCGGACGGCAAAACCATTCGCCCCATCACCAATAGAAATCGCCGTTGCAAGGCGATTTGGAACATCCTGAGTCAGGTTGACAAGAAGTGCAATGTCGTGGGCTATTGGCCATCTCATCCGGCCGAACCCATCAACGGTGTGATGGTCTCCAATTGGTACCATCGTGCCATCCCGATCAAAGGCTGGACACCCACCTCGATCGCTGACCGGCCACAACCTGGACTGCAGGGCTGGACTCACGACGAATGGCCGATGCCTGAGGGTACTGTGCACCCAGAGCATCTGTCAGAAAAGCTGATGGAATTTCGCATGCATCCATCGGAATTAGAAGCCGCGCACATTGGCCCCTTTATTCCGAACTTTCTCGAGCTTCAGGAGAAAGAAGATCCCCGGCTGGTCGCTTGCTCAAAGGTGCTGGCAGATGCAACGAGCGTCCATGCTGCAACGACCGCGCTCATGAGCCTTGAACCGTGGGATTTCACGGCCGTCTACTATGATGCGATCGATCATTTTGGACACGGCTTCATGAAGTATCATCCTCCTCGCAATCCTTGGATTCCTGAAACGGATTTTGAAAACTTCAAACATGTCGTGGAATCCGGCTACCGTTTGCACGATCTCTTCCTGGGAACTCTGTTGCAGCTCGCTGGGGAAGACACGACGGTCATCCTGTTGAGTGATCATGGTTTCCATCCGGATCATCTACGACCGTCAGCCATCCCAGCAATCCCGGCCGGTCCGGCCGTTGAACATCGCACGTACGGCATTTTTGTCGCGAAAGGTCCGGGCATCCGAAGGAACACTGAATTGACCGGAGCCAGCGTCCTCGATTTGACCCCAACCGTCTTACAGATCTTCGGTTTACCGGTGGGCAGTGACATGGACGGTAAGGTACTCGCCAACCTCTTCGACCAACCAGCCATACCCACGACCGTCCCATCGTGGGATGACATTGAGGGGCCGAAACCCGCTGGGATGCACCTCATCGAGGATGAACCTGACAACCAGCAAGACGCTGAAATGATGAAGCAATTGGTCGAGTTGGGATACATTGAAGCACCCGACGAAGATCAAAATGAAGCCAAGAAGCAATGCTTAGGCGAGCTGCATTACAACTTGGCAGAATCCCATATCGATGCGGGCGAATACTGGGATGCCTACTCTTTGCTAGATACGCTCTGGTCAGATTCGCCGCGGGAACATCGCTACGGTTTGAATTTAATCCGATGTCTGGCCGCATTAGAACGATGGCCTGAACATGCAGAGGCGATTGACTTGCTCGACAAAAACGTCGAGGAAACAACGCAATGGGCTCAGGAGTCCCTTGATGAATTGACACCCGAACTCAAGGAATTCGGTCTCATCGAAGATAAAGACAACGCTGAAGCTAAAAGCGAAGCGACGGTCAACACCAAGGAAGAGGAAAAAACCCGCCCCCCCGCCGAGCGCCGGAGACGGGCTGAAAAGAAGAAAAAGCTCGAAGCTACGCTCCGCAAGCTTCAATGGTCCCTGGCCCCCATGGACCTGACGATCCAATGGTTGCGCATCCAACATAGATTGGCAACCGATGATTTGTCCGGAATTCAGACCGATCTAGAATCGTTCGAAAAACATGCGGAATCCCAATCAAACGTTTCCATGTATAACATACTGGCGTTTGCCCATCTGAAACTCAAGAATTATCCAAAGGCTGAGATCTATTATCGGAAGCTGCTCGAATTGGATTCCGAAAACGCCATTGCGGAACGCGGCTTGGCCGAGATTGCGGTCGTCAAAGAAGATTGGGAAGAGGCGGTCGAAAGGTCATTGTCTGCGATTGACTTGCAATTCAACGACGCCCACTCGCATTTCTTATTAGCAAAAGCGTTAGCCCAATGTGACGAACCTGAATTGGCGCGCCCGGCTTTTGAATCGGCGATTCACCTCCGTCCCAACTCGACTGATTATTCGGAGGCTTACATCCAACTACTCGATACCCAAGGTAACTCAACAGCAGCCGAACAGGAGCGTCAACGAATCACGGAGCTTCGCGAGAAGCTTCGCCAGGCGACCGATGTCGACCTGATCGCACAGCAGGAAATGGCAGAACAGACTGTCCGTCGTCAAGAATTGGGGCTCTTTGTTTCCGCCCCCCAAGCTAATGCAACCACAACAGGTGACAATGCGATCACGATCGTCAGTGGTCTGCCTCGGTCGGGTACCTCAATGATGATGCAAATGTTGGCGGCTGGCGGGCTCAACGCCGTCACTGACAAAGGCCGTGAAGCCGACGAAGATAATCCGCACGGATATTTCGAAGACAAACGTGTGATGGGGCTGATGCGAGATAACGATTGGATCCCCTCGGCGCACCGACAAGCACTCAAGGTCGTCGCCCCTCTCTTGAAACATCTGCCCAGCGGCTCTCACTACAACATCCTTTTCATGGATCGCGACTTAAGGGCCGTCGTTAAAAGCCAAAGAACGATGCTGCAACGAAACAATCGTGACGGAGCAAGGTTGCCTGATTACCGTTTGATGCATGATTATCGGCAACAACTGGTCGAAATCGAACAATTGATTGCTACTCGTGAAGACATGACGGTGCTATTCTTGAATTACGATCGTACGGTCTCCACTCCACGAGAGGCCTCCGAGCAGATTGGGCAATGGTTACTGATGCAGCTCGACCAGAAACGCATGGCCGCAGCTGTCGACCCCAGCCTTCAGCGCCAACGGCCAGAAACCGCTGAAAACGATAGCTGATTCAATGAAATCGATCGCCGCTTTTTGATGGTACATGTATCGTGTCGACTGAAGAATGTACGAAACGTCGAGTGCTGCTTGTGGCGTGGCCAGGAGCTCATTCACAGATCGTGAATTCGATGCTCGAACAGGGACGGCTGCCAAACCTGTCAGGTCTCATCAAGAAAGGCGTCGTCGGCCGCCTGGACAGTCCGCCACCGTACAATCTCTCTAGCATGGCGACGTCCATCGTGACGGGAAAGCCACCCGGACTGCATGGCATCGTTGGACCTGCAATCCCCTCCGCAGATCGTTCTAAAATGCAACCCGTTACGTCGGCCCATCGTGAGTCTGCTGCAGTTTGGAATATGTTTTCAACGCGTCATCGGCGCAGCATGGCGGTTGCGTGGCCGGTAAGTCACCCTGCCGAACCCATTCTGGGAAACATCGTTTCTAATCGATTTGCCCAAGGATTGATGGATCGACGCATTCCGATGCAGCCAGCCACCATTCATCCCCAACCGTTGAATGAGAAACTTGCAGAATTTCGAATCTTTGCAGATGAATTGAAGGCGGAAGACCTTTTGCCTTTGCTGCCATTAGGACATGAGATCGACCACGACCACGACCCGCGAGTTGCGTTTTGCGCGAGATTAATGTCACAGACCGCTACCGTTTCTACCTGTAGCCAGCAACTGTTGCCGGAGGAGCGTTGGAGCTTAATGGCCATTTGGTTTCCCGCGATGGCAAGCTTCAATCGTCGCTTTCTCAAATTTCATCTTGCCGACTCCGACACAGCGGAATCGAACGATCATCGACTCTATCAAAACGTCCTCAACGCCGCCTACCACTACCATGACCTTTTGCTGGGCCAGTTGATTCAACAGACGGGTAATGATGCTACCGTCATTCTAGTCTCACCGGTCGCTGAATCTCCCGTCGTGAAAAAACGATTTGGGGAAAGCCACGGCATGCTGGTTATCTCCGGCTCCGACATTCACCAGGACGAATTAATCCATGGTGCTAATCTCTTGGACATCACCCCGACCATTTTAACTGCATGTGGCTTACCCATCGGCAAAGACATGAAGGGGCGGCCTTTGTTGGACGCCTGGCAGGTAGCCCCGCAGGTCGACATGATTGACAGCTGGGACACTCAAGCAGGGCCCAACCCTGAGCAAGAGGAAATTTCTCGCCATCCAAATGCAACGTCGGTCTCTGCCGCGGCAAGACCGGTCGAATCCGACCCGAAACAACTCGGGCAAGACCAAAATGACGCCCAAGTTTCCCGCGCAGCCGACCTCTATGAATATCGCCGAACGAAATCCCTGATGCACAGCGGTTTGTATCGGAATGCGATTTCCAACCTGGAACGACTAGCTCAGGTCGAACCCTTCCAAGTATCGGCAACCCTTGACTTGGCCCAATGCTTATGGCGTCTCAGAAACATCGAGCAACTGGAACCCTTGATCGATCAATTCGTGAAAGATAGGGGGTCGAATGACGGAGAAATCCCGGCCTACATTATTTTGCTCCAGGGGCGCCTGAAGATCATTCAAGGGGATGAAGAAGCAGGGAAATCTTTACTCGCCAACGCTGCCTCCGCCGCAAACCAAGATCACTATTTACTCACCCAGATCGGAGAGACCTATCTCAGCTTCAGGGAAGCTGAACATGCTGCCGAAGTGTTCCGGCGAGTCTTAGCGGAGCACCCCCACCATGCCGCGGCTCACTTGGGATACGGGCGTTCCCTCCTGCAACAGAAGAGACCCCAACAAGCGGCCGACAAATTCACCGAAGCGATCGTCTTACGATATCATTACCCCGCTGCTCATTTTTGCCGGGCTGTTGGTCAATTGCGACTGAGAGATCCAGAAGGTGCTCTCGATGCGGCATCGATATGCCTCAAACAAAATCCGTCGTTTGCACCTGCTCATCGGCTGATGGCGCGCGTCTACAAAAGGTTTTATCGGGACGATCACCTGGCCGCGCAACATCTCCGACAGGCGAAACAGTTAAGAGAGAAGAAGCTGCGCGAATCCGATTCTAAGTGGGGGAGCCATCTGCCAGCGGAAGCAGCCGGTTTGGGACCGCTGGACGTGCTGGCCTCGGTTGCTAACCGCCGTCGCCAGCGGGACCCAAATCAGCGTTGATCTCTTGTCTGTTTTGGGGCCATCAGCGGATCGGGTCCGCTGTTGATCTGACTCGGCAAAAGCCGATTAGTCCGCGCCGGCAGCACGGTCGGTAAATTCGGTCTTCCAGCGATTTTTTGTCGTACCGCCGCGGATTGGTTCGGTGGGCTGTCGTAATCGTTTCTCTCGGCTAACTGCGCATGGATTTTCACGGTTTCATCGGTGGCGGTGGGGGTGAGCGGTCACCCGTTGTTCAAGTGCTAGAATTTCAAGACAGGGTCGTATTCTGGACGGTTGGATGCACCTGTTGTCGCACTGCTTCTTCTGCTCTCAGGTGTTATCCGCATGCCGAATGATTCTGGTAAATCACAACAGACTCTCCTGGGATACAGCTTGCAGGCACGAATCGGAAAGGGTTCGCAAACTGAGATTTGGCGAGCTCAGTCTCACGGCGGATCTATGCGAGCTATCAAGCTGATTTGGGGGCTTTCAGATGAAAAATCAACTCGGCTTCAAATCGACCAACTTAATCGTCTGAAGGAATTGCGACATCCTTTCTTGTTGCCTCTTGAGTGTGTCGAATTGGTAGACGACTGTTTGGTACTCGTCAGTCAATTGGCAGATAAATCATTAAGCGATCGGTTTCGGGAATGCGTCGAGCAGGGATTACCCGGGATTCCTCGGGATGAGTTACTTGCTTACCTTCAAGATGCGGCGGATGCGTTGGATTATGTCAGGGAGACTCAGGCAACGCAGCACTTAAACATTAAGCCAGAGAATCTTTTACTCGTTGGTGAAGATGCTAAGGTTGCCGATTTTGGCATTTTCGCATTCGATCCCGTCACGGGTAGGCCAATGATGGTCGAATCAGATTTGATTTATGCCTCTCCCGAATTGCAGTCAGGTCGTCCTAGTATTCACAGTGACCAGTACAGTTTGGCAGTTGTTTTTTATGAGATGTTGACGGGAGCAACGCCGTTTTCAAAAACGCCATTGGGTCAAGCGGCACTTGACGATCCTTTTTTGACAGCACAGCTTGGAGGTGGCCAAGCTGTTATACGGAAAGCACTATCGCGAGATCCTGCCGACCGTTTTGGGAGTTCTCGTCATTTTATTTCAGCTTTAAGGAAATCAGCTGGGCAGTTGGCATACGAGTTGAAACGAAACGCACTTCCGTGTGGCTTATGGGACGCAAATCCGAAGCAGGCCATGGCTAGTCCGGATTTTGTCTGCGTCGATGCGACTTCAGAAAACAAAGTGCGAGAATTGCCGCCGCCGCCCGAACTGGAGCATAAGGTCGTTCGACCTACGTTGTACATTGGCATCGGAGAGACCGGCACAAAAGTAATGCGGCGGTTACGGCATCGATTGGGACAGCGTTTTGGTGAGCGAGACGAATTGCCAGCTTTGCAGATGTTGTGTATCGATACCGATGTTCAAAGTCTAGCCAATGCCGTTCAGAAGGGGCAGGATGACTCGCTAATCGAGGACGAAATTCTGCCCGTGCCGCTGCGGACCCTTGAGGAATACCGGGATGATTCCAATGTTTATTTGTCATGGATTGATCGCCAATGGATCTGCAATATTCCTTCGAGCCTGCAGACAGAGGGACTTCGACCCTTAGGACGTTTGGCTTTTGTGGACCATAACGAAATCATTTTTGAACGCTTGCATCAGCTGTTCGACAAGATGACGCTTGCTGAGTCTTTAGCACAGACCGCCGAAACGGTGGAACTGGATCCCGGTAGCTTGGAATCGCCGCGAGTCTTTATTGTGGCCTCGATTTCCGGAGGCGTGGGCAGTGGGATGGTGTTGGATCTGACCTATGCGGTCCGCACGGTGATGTTGGAACGCGGTTTAAACGATAACGCCGTCTGCGGGATATTGACTTATGCAGCTGGTCGAACCACTCCTGATCGAGATCTGACCGTCGTGAATACGGTCAGTTGCCTGAATGAAATGCACCATTACAGTCGAGCCACCGGATTTCCCGGCGATGATACCTGTGGTTTACCTTCTTTTGATGAAGAAGATGGTGATACGTTCTCAAGGACTTATGTGGTCGATCTGGGGCAGAATCTAGTAGCCAATGATTTTGACTCAGCCGCTGATCACGTGGCCGATTACGTTTATCTTTGTTCCGTGACGCCTTGCGTCTCATTCTTTGATGCTTGTCGTGAGCAAGATGATGTCACGGCCTGTATGACAGTTTCTAGCTTTGGCGTCAGATATTCCGACCTGCTTGAAGATCGATTTACCAACCTTCCATTTTATCAGCTGAAAACATCGTTAATCGATACTTGGCTGAAAACGTCAGTGGACGGGTCACTAACTTTTGATGGTCAACAGCTTCTTACGCAAGTTGAGATAACGGTCGATACCGTTTTGGAACAGTTTGAGGTCGCTCTGGGTGAACGATTTGGCCTTTCGTCGGACTCCATCGTTGAGGCGGAAATCCAGGTTCTGATTCACGAATCATCGGATGTGATCGCTGGCAAACGATCTTCCTCGAACCTGGCTCAAATCGAAAAACGACTCTCTCGACTGTTCGATTCGTCTGCAGCCGATCTGACTGACCAGCCAACTTTATCGAATTCACATCGCTCGTTTGCGGATCTGATTGTGTCGCAGCAAGCGTCTCAAACCACGGTAATCTCTAAGTTGGCAACCAAGGTCATCTCCCATGCGTTAAATGGACCCGGTCAGCGTATCGCGAAATCACGTGCGGTCCAACGTGCTTTGGTTGATCACTTGGAATCACGTCATGATGAAGTGATGTTGTTGATCAACCAAGCTGAATCCGATTGCGAAGCCGTTCGTGAGCAACTTGTTTTATCAGAAGATGATTCAAATCGTGATCTGTCGGAAACCTCCGCTGCGGAACGTGCCTTCGCCAAGCTCAAGTTGAAAATCTATCTGTTAAAAGCCACCGGTGATGTGTTTATCGCTGTTCGTGATAGGTGTCTTGCCGTGGCTAAAACGATCGATCGATTTGCTGAGCAGTTGGCGGAATTGTCAAATTCGAACGCAAAAGGTCACCAGCAAAGGGTTGCCGATCTGGAATTTTCGACTGCTGGGAAAGGTTGCTCGTTGCCACAATTAATCAGCAAGAAGAATCCCGCAGAACTCGATCGACTTTGTTGGGTCGCTGATCGAATTTTTCAGGACGAAATGACAGATGGTACTTTGTGGCAACTTGTGGCGACTTCTAAAGACTTTAGTGAGCAATTCGAGTCAATCCTTGATCGGGTCGTCAAGCGAGTTCTTTCGACTGACACTCGATACGCAAACTTCGAATCGATCATTAATGAAGTAAGTTCGAGTGCTAAAGAGGGGGCAGGCCGCTTGCAACACGAATTCGAAGAGGCGACTCCGCCCGTTCTGTACACCCTCGGTGGTGCGACACGTTTGTTGACAATCGTTCCTCAAGGCGTTTCGATAGAACAACTCGATCAAACTTTGCGAGAAAATCTGCAGCAATCAACCATCGTGCCGAACGCATCGGGTGACCTGGCTTTCTGTTGTGAGGTCTCTCAAATATCCTTGGAACGACTAGGAACGCAACTCAGGCAGGCTCATTCTCACGTCACCGAGGATCTGGCTCGGTTTCACACACGTACCGATGTGAACTGGATATCGCTCATCTGATTGAATGTTTCTTCGGAAGGAAGGGCGACCGAGTCGATCGGTGCCGCGGAGGCGGCTGCCGTTGTTTCGGCAAAAAACGGCAGCCAGCGGTCTCCCGCTGGCATTAACAGTTTGCTGTGGAAATCATGCTCGATCGACTTCATGGAAGACTTTGCGGATTATACGGCTTGCGGCTCAAGGGTTGGGCTTGACGAATCCGATGAGTGGGTAGGTTTGGGCTGTTCCAGTCATGGGGTGCTAGCGGGGGATCTGACGCATGCGGCAACCATTGGCATTGATCGTTTCGCTGTTTGCCACATTGGCCGTGGGAATTCTTGTGGCAGATTTGTCAGCGCAGCTGCAAAGCGGCCCACCGCATCAGCCTCCAATGGTCGGTGACGGATTGGGTGGGGGCTCAACGCTCACCAGTCTCTTTGAACAGGTTACCAACCGGTTCCATACAACGGGCTTCATCTTAAGTGGAACCCCGGGAGACCCCAACGCAGTCTTAGGGTTCGAGGTGAACGGTGGCGCGCCCAACGACTTTTTTACGGTTGGCAGCGGATGGGATCAGTCTGGCGATGGAAAACCCGACACGTTTTCGATGTCAGAGCCTTTGCCGCCCAACGAGGTGCCAACTCGCCCTCCTGGATTTAATTACGATGGTGGAACGGTTGTCTACACGAACAGTCTAACGATTACTCAGCCGGTTAACGGGACATTCGAAGACGGACAGCTGTGGTATGCGGATTACAGCTTTTCGCGACAGATCGATATGGTGAGCGGGCCCAACAGTGGCGGGGTAACTCGGCGACTAAAAATTTCTGAAAACAACAGTCCACTTCCACAGGATCGTCTCTATTTTGACTATCGGTTTTTCAACGATGTGATGCTCGGATTCGGCGACATCAATCGATATGTCGTCGGGATCGAAAAAATGTGCGGCTGTGGATTAAGCAGCTTTAATTTGAGAGTGCCTTTTGCTGCCACGCTTGATAGCGACCAATTTTTTGAAGGAGCGATGGGGCGAGATCTTCAAATTGGAAATCTAACCGGCTCCTACAAACGGGTTCTTTGGCAGGAATACGGCAGTCTTTTGTCGGGTGGTCTGGGAGTAAGTGTTCCCACTGCAGACGATGCAAGAATCTACCAGCTCGGTGGACCACAGATTTTCGAAGTCAGAAATCGATCTGTCCACTTGAAGCCGTTCTTGGGGTGGTTTTCCACCAACGGCATCAGCACACTACAAATGTTCTTTGAGGTCGATTTTGACTTGAATGGAAATGGTGTCTTCGGGGATCTAAACGGAAGTTCCCTGCCAAAACTGGGTGATCTGAACGATTCCAACTGGATGTTTTTGGATATCGCCTACACGCGTTGGTTGTATCAATGCGAATCGAAACATCATCGTGGCATCACGGGTTTCGCACCGCTTGTTGAGTTGCATTATTCGACGACATTAAACGACACCGATGAAATTCAAGAGAATGGTTTTCATATTCGTTCGACGTCGCGTCGCTACAATGTCCTGAATTTGACGGCCGGTGCCCACATTCGTCTTGGTCGATCAACATTCATTACTCCAGCCGGTGTCGTTCCTCTTCGTGAAAGCGATGATGAACAATTTCGCTATGAATTAGCTTTACTCGTTAATCACATGTTTTAGGTCACGTGGCCATTCTTGCGCAGACGACAATCGCATTTCTCAGAGTGATTGACCTCTGTCTGCCACGCTACGGTGATAAAAGTGAAATCTGCGTTGAATAAACGCCACGTTTTCTTGCTTGGCTTTCGCTGTCTCTTTTCTGATTGTTCAGATTTCTGAATGCAAATCGGGATCTCCGCGTGATATCGTAAATCAACTGAACTGTTTTGACGGCGATACGATAGAATATTAGGTTACACCTCGTTGGATTCCGTTCGGAGTCTGGCACCCATGTCGATGTAACTGCGGGGAACGCATCGGCACAAACCCTCGATGCGGATTGTTAAATATCATGAACCAAGTTCTTGGATTCAGTGCGCGCTCTTTGAACAAGACTGGACGGCGCTTTGCAAGTCGTCGACTATCGCTTGAGTCATTGGAGTGTCGCGCCCTGCTTGCCGCCGACCCGTTGATGCTGGCTTCGGTCGAAGTGCAGAACTCACCGCCCGTTGCGAACCCCGATTTTTACATCATCGATGATGACGATCTCTTGATGACCGATGACGTGACTGGTGTGTTAATTAATGACGTTGATCCAGATGATGATCCATTACACATTTCAAAAATTGTCGAACCGCCGACGCGAGGCAGTTTGACGATTGAGGAAGACGGTGGATTTACCTATCGGCCTCAAGCGATTGGTATCGATACGTTTGTCTATGAGGTGTCTGATTCGATCGGCGGGACTGATAGCGAGGCAGTCACGATCATCATCAATCGATCTGCAGGGACTCCGCCGCTGGCTGAGAATGATCAGTACTCATTCGTCGAAGGTTCCAGGATTTTTATCCGTGCAGCAAGTGGCGTACTTGCCAATGATGTAGGGCAGTCCACTGGATTTGAAGCCGTCCCGACTCTTTTGCCCAGCAATGGCGAATTAGATCTGAAAACTGACGGTGCCTTTACTTACATTGCTCGACCTGGATTTATTGGCACAGACCAATTTCGCTATCGGTTAAATGAAAACGGCATTGATCTGGGGGAAGCGACGGTAACGATCGAGGTTAAATCGGCGGGTGAGACTCCGACGATTATGGGACTGCTGGCTCGCGATCAGAACGACAATGGACTCTTTGATCCCGAAGAGGTCGTTGAAGGCGCCATCGTTCAGCTTTTCGTCGATGATGGTGACGGAGTTTTCGACCCGGCATCTGGGGATTTAGAAGCAGTACACCCGGTGATCACTGAATTGGGTGGCTACTACGGTTTTTCTGCCCTCAATCCCAATAAGGGATATTTCGTTGTGCAGCCTACACAACAAGTCGAAGGGCTTGTGCTTCCATCGCAAGTCAGTCGGCTAATAGAGCCCGGGGCACACGATCTCTTGTTTGACAGTTTTGAATCGACGCAGACGGTGACTGCTCAGCCACCAGCACCGGTGCAGGATGCTTCCGCACGATCCTTTGTGACGGGGGAAACCGAAGTGATTGGGGGCGAACGGGATTTGTTCGTCGCGTTAGAAGCAGGCGAGGGTTCACTCCTATTGGCCGCAAATCGTGGCGATTTCAATGGGGTGCTGCATTACCAATCCGCAGCGAATTCTCAAGGATTTGCGCGGGTGACGTGGGACGGGGAAGACAACGATCCTAGTGGACTTGGGAATGGTCTTGATGGTCGTGACTTGACGCTGAATGCGACGCAAAAAGGGATCGCGTTTTGGGCTGGAGCGGGCACGACCGGGGGGATGGTTGAAATTCGTTTACTGGAAGGAGAAAACTCTTCCGTTGCGGAACGCCCGGTCTCTTTTGAAGGACTTAGGTATCAGTTTGTTCCGTTTCATGAGTTTTTCGGTGACGCTGATCCGTCCCAAGTCGATGCGATTGAATTGTTAATGAAAACGGATGCGCCGGGCGGTGATGCGATTGAGTTCGACTCGTTTGGAACTGCTGGACCGAAAATCGTTGACTTGTTTTCGACGGAAACGGTCGCAGAAGTGTCCGTGTCGACAACCAATGATGTTGAGGCCGTTTATGTCGGAGATGATGTCAGCTACACGGTCGTCGTATCAAATGCTGGGCCGAACGATCTGGTTGCTGCGAGCTTTCTGAATGAGACTCCCCTCGGTCTGACGGATGTCACCTATACCAGTGCAATTCAAGGGTCTGTGACGGGCCATACGGAATCAGGTGTCGGGGCGATCAGCGATAGCCTGAATTTGTCTGCCGGAAGCTCTGTTACCTACAATTTGGTGGGAACGGTTGCTGCAAGTGCGATGGGGCAGTTGCTGAGTGAAGCTCGCCTGCATCTGCCTGCCGGAGTCACGGATTCTGATTTGAGCAACAATACGGCCACTGATGTGGATGAGGTCATCCGCGAAGTCGATGTCTCGGTTGTTAAAATTAACGGGCAAGATTTCGCAACGCCTGGAGATGTGATTGACTACACCATCTTTGTCACCAATCGTGGTCCAGCTGACGTCAGTCAGGTTTCCATCGTCGACGAAATGCCGGAGGCACTTGTCGACGTGCAATACACAAGTGAAGCCTCGCGCGGAGTGGATGGAAATACTACGCAGGGCAGCGGCGACATTCGCGATCTTGTCAATATCCCGAAGGGCGGTAACGTCACTTACCTAGTTACAGCGACCGTTCGACAAGAGGCACGCGGGGAATTGTTGAATGTTGTATCAGCTCAAACGACGGACAACGTGATTGAACTTAATCCCGTCAATAATGTTGCAACCCACAGGGATGTGTTGTTTCCAACCTCGGATCTCGCTGTTAGCATTTCGACGACACAAACGGAGTTTGTGCCAGGGGAGGAAGTCGCTTTTGTGGTGGAGGTTCAAAATGTTGGTCCCACGGATGCTGAATCGGCGACGGTCCTTGATGCGTTTAGCTCGCAGTTTGTCGACGTGACCTATTCAAGTCTTGCGACGCTCGGGGCAACGGGGAATACCGAGAGTGGATCCGATGCCATCGATGATCTTGTGTTTATGCCGGCAGGAAGCACGATTCGGTACGAAGTTCAGGCAACCATCGCCACCGCTGCGACCGAGACTCTCTTGAATGAGGTGTCTATTATTCCTGGTGTTGGTGTGATTGATCCGAATCCTGTCAATAATCATGCCCAGTTCGAAGGGGCGTTGACCCTCCTCAGCGACCTGTCGATTGCGATCGATGACGGCGTCGATACGGTACCGTTGGGAGCATCGCTCACCTACGTGATTGTTGTTGAGAATCAAGGGCCGAGTGACATTGGGGGTGTCCGTGTTTTTGACTCGCTGCCGCCTCAGTTGGAACAAGTGTCGTACGTTACGGACACGACCGGAGAGGTCGAGGGGAACTCTGATAACGGCTCGGGACCCATTGATGAAGTGGTGTCGATGGCTGTTGGTAGTAGCCTGACTTATACCCTGTCGGCTGTCGTGGCAAGGGCCGGTTTGCTTCGGTATGAAGTCGAAGTTGAGCTGCCTGAGTCTCATCAAGATCCAAGTTTGGAAAATAATATTGCCTTTGATCTGACCGAAGTTGTTCTCCCCGACCGAGCCGATCTCTCTGTCGATGTGATGGCCGAGCCAATCGAGGTTGTGGCCGGTCAGGCGGCGGATTATCGAATGATGGTGACCGTGGCCAATGCGGGACCGAATCCAGCACGACTCGTACGAGTTGATGGGCAATGGCCTGCCGAGCTGGAAATGGGGCTGCCGGCGGTGCCGCAAGGAGGACTCGCATCCACCGCGGAGGGATATCGCTGGGAAGTCGAGTCGCTCTCGGCAGGGGCTTCGTTGACGCTTGAATTGCCCTACACGGTTGCGCCCTCGACAGCCCCTCAAGTCTTGGTGCATCGGGTGCTTGGAGTCACCGATTCCATCGATCGTGATTTGGGAAATAATCAAGCAGAAGCGACCGTCGAAATTCAGGCTGTTGCGGATCTACGCCTAGCGATTGATGATGGTGTCTCAGAAGTCATTGCGGGTGATGCTGAGCCATTGACTTATCAAGTCAATGTCCAAAATGCAGGACCGTCGCGCGCACGCGGGATTGAAACGGAGATCAATTTACCGGCCCAATATTTGGTCGGAGATCTCGTTCCGTCGTCAGGTAGCATCGATCAATTTGGCAATCAACTCGTTTGGCGAATCGATTCACTTGACGCTGAAGAAGCGGTCGAATTGGTAATCCGTTATGACGTTGCCGACGACGTAATAGCGGGTTTGTACCAAGTCGAAGCAACGGTTGGGTCCGACACGACCGACAGCGATTCGAGCAATAATTTGGCAGTCGACGTGAACCAAGTCAGATCCGTGGTTGACCTTACGGTTGCAATTGACGACGGGGTTCGTGAAATCATTGCCGGGCTGTCTGAACAGTACACCTTTGAAGTAGTGGTCGCTAATCGCGGCCCTTCCATCGCTCGTGAACTGCTCATCACCGATCGATTGCCAGCCGATTACTCAATCATTGAGATCACTCCAGCAACCGGTGAAGTGGTCGAAAGTATCGATGGATTTGAGTGGCGCGTCGAGCAGTTGGGAGTGGATGAAGAAATATCGTTAAGTGGCACTTATACAGTGGCCTTCGATGCAGAAGGTGGTGAAAAAACGAATGTGGTCCGCGTGTCGTCGGCCGGTGAGGAAGCGAATGAAGCGGACAATGTGGCCGAAGATAAAAACCTGATCCAAGTATCGTCGATTCGCGGTACTGTTTGGAATGATGGGAATGGAAATGGAGCACGTGAGACAAATGAAATGCCGATTCAGGATTGGTTTGTCTTCTCCGATGCGAATCAGAATGGGGTTCATGATCCGGGGGAGGCAAGTGCTGTTGCCGATTTGCAGGGAGAGTATGAGTTCGCGGTGACTCCAGGCTTGCACCATGTCACGCAGGCCGCCCTGGATGGATGGGAAACCACCTCGCCAGCTCGTTTCGCGACAGCGGCTGCCTTTGAGTCGCGTCGTGATGCTGAAGTTGTTGATTTGGCAACGGACCTTACGACGGCTGACTTTAATCAGGACGGTCGTTCGGATCTGGCGATTCTAAATGAGTACTCGAATCGTTTAGTTGTCTATAGTCGTTCTGAGCAAGGGGTTTTCGAAGAAACATTTTCTTTGACGGTTGGCGTGCGACCTCGTTCCTTAACTGTCGTTGATTTCGATAAGGATGGCGACCTGGATCTTGCTCTGACAACGCTAGGCGGGCGGCAGAGCGGGCCGGTACGCGATCACGGAGTCACGATTTTATCGAACAATGGAAACGGTCAGTTTGCAAACTATCAGACGATTCGCGCCGGAAATGGCCCGCAAGATGTGGTGGCCCTGGACGCAGATCTGGACGGAGATTTTGATCTTGCGGTCGCGAATGTTCATGCGGGGACTTTGACACTACTTGCGAATCGCAACAATCGATTTGTCTTTGACAGGACGGTAGAGGTTGGGCACAGTCCAACATCTGTCAGTGTCGGTGATTTGAATCAAGACGGATTAATGGATTTGGTCGTTTCCAACTTTGGAAGCGATAGTGTTGGGGTTTTAATCAATCGTGGTGGTCGCTTTATTAGCCGACAGGAGATTTCTGTCGGTGATGGTCCGGCTGGCGTGGCCCTGCTGGATGTCGATCATGATGGGGATGCCGATCTGGCCGTTGCCAATTTCTTGGGCGATGATGTCTCGATTTTAATGAATGATGGTAATGGTAATTACGACGCAGGATCGAAACTGTTCCTTGATCGGGGTGCACGTCCTCTGTCGCTTGTCGCGAACGATCTGAATGCCGATGGTGAGGTCGATCTGTTGATTTCCAACGCTGAGCTTGAAAAGACTGACTGGGCATTGGGGGTTGGAGGGGGCTCCTTTTCGACTGGGCCAAGAATTGATGCCGGCTTGGGCCCCCAGGCTTTGACGCTCCTGGAGCTCGATGACGACGACACCGCTACCGACGGCATGGTTGATTTTGCAACGGTGGTGGTTGATGTCGATACCGCCAAGGCCGGTTTGGCTGGAGGGGTAGCCGTTTTAGAAAATCGCCCCAACCGAGTTCAGCTGGTTGAAGTCGCAGCTGGCGAAACAAAGCAGGATGTCGATTTCGGAAATTTACAGTACCGCGTCGTTCCGCCAGTTACCCATAGTCGCACCTTGTCTTCCGTTGTGCCAGAAGGCAGGTCGTGGCAACGCGCGCCTCGTCAATTGCTTTCAAGTTCGAGTGGTCGCCAAGCGGCGTTTGCGAAACTACGTCAGGATTTGACGCCAACTCGCCCAAATCGACAGCACCGCATGCAACGACAACGACGTTTTCTTGAGCAGAAGAGACTTGCTGCAGTTGATCAGGCTCTGGGGGCTCTGATTGACGACGACCGATTTGGTTCCGTTGTCGATCAGTTGCTGGGCGATGGCGAAGTTTAGTCGAGAGGCAGCGCTGAGGGAATCGCATCGGAGCGATCAGGGGACAAGCGATCACGGTATTGCAGGCCTAATCCCGTGTGCGAATTAGATTTGCAATCAATTGCACTAAAGCATCTAGCAGTAGACAACGCAAGATACTTCTACACGTGTATACAAGGCCCAAAATGACCCCCTACCGACATAGGGCCGAAATAGCGATTCCAGGTACACATTTCAGACGGTGTACCTGGAGGCGATTCTGCTGGACAGCTTTGCGGAATCCTGCTGTACTGGTGGACGTGCTACACAATCCAGAACGACAGGGGGAACGATGAAAACACTACTCACGATTGCCATGTGCTTCGCTATCACAACAGCGGCCAACGCTGACATCATGTCGTTGGGTGGTAAAATCCATTTGAGCGACTGGGTCGGCGGCAAAGTCATCTACGAGCCGGACACCGGAGAGGTAGTCGGGGCTCGGATGACCTACGATCACTATTTCCGAACGTGCAAGAACGACGATGCCA
>JAQWSU010000030.1:300000-461220 GCA_029243025.1 Pirellulaceae bacterium
TACGTCAATTTGGCTTGCCGGCTGTAATTCTCAGGCCTGGAGAAGTGATTGGTGAAGGCGCTGCCTTAATCTCTTATGGGGTGGGGATTCGAAAAGGATCAAGGCTGATCATGTTCGGTGATGGAAGGCTTGAAGTGCCACTGGTCGATGTCGAAGATCTGGTGGATGCGCTTTTGTTGTCGAAGGATAAAGGTATTACGGATGGAACGATTCTCCACTTGGTGGATTCAGATTCCAAGAGTCAGAATGAGATGGCAAAGCAGTATTGTGAATTGACAGGAGATGCGTTGCAGCCGATTCATGTGCCCCGCTTCATGCTTTACTCCTTGGGCTTTTGTGTGCAAACGTTATTTGGATTGTTTGGGAGGTCTCCGTCGTTGTCGATCTATCGATTGCAATCTGCGTTGGCCACTCGGAAATACAATGTAAGTGCCGCAACGGACGGATTGGGATGGTCGCCAAGACGCGGAATTGATCAAGGGTTGACTGCGACGCTGGAAGCGG
This sequence comes from Pirellulaceae bacterium, assembly GCA_029243025.1. Classification (NCBI taxonomy): domain Bacteria; kingdom Pseudomonadati; phylum Planctomycetota; class Planctomycetia; order Pirellulales; family Pirellulaceae; species Pirellulaceae bacterium. The sequence goes on from JAQWSU010000030.1 coordinate 300,505, forward strand.
CACAGGCGACCGCATCGTCCGTGTCGAACCAGGAGACATTGACCGATGGAAACTGCGTTTACAAAGAGATGGGCGATGATTTAATTCTGGGCGAAACATCGCGGGTTGACCAACCACAAATGCCCAAGTGCAATTGATCTATCGATTGTCGTACCGCTGTTCAATGACTAGAAGAGTATTTACGGAATTTTTCGTTAGATCAAAACAGTGTTGTGAGAACTCCATCATCGTTGCGAAGTGATCTTCGTGGATGACGGAAGTACGGATGCGACTCGAAATGGATCAGCGCAATTGTGTGCTGGGGAAGGGCTTATTAAGGTGGTCCAATTGACCATTGGATTTGGGCAAACGGCTGCGATGCGAGCGGGTGTTGAAATGACGTGCGGTCCGACGATTGTGACGATGGATCGTGAGTTGCAAAAAGGTCCTTATGACATTCCTCGTAGGTGGCGACAACTGGACGAAAGCTACGACCTGGTTGTCGGCGGGAGCCTGTTGTGAGCCCGGTAGTCGTCTTGAAGGTAGGAATTGTTCGACCGGCGGGCGTGTCTTTCAGGTTGAAGGTCAACGTTACCGATGTTGTCAGGATTGTCAGACCTGTTATGGAATCCGACTAACCGCAATCCAGTTCACCGGTTGATCCCCGCTGAGCATCAACAAGATCCGGTTACTGCAGGCCCCATTGTGGCAGTTGGAAAAGCAGTTGGAAAAGCAGTGCAGTGCAGTGCACCACCGCGATCCTTATCAACAATGGGACGGGCGCTGGGGAATGGGTTTACCACGCTGACAGAGTAGGAAAAGGGCATTCAAGGCCGAGCGAACGCGTTGGATCGAAGACCGAAATTCTTTGACCCTGAATCTTAACGGCTCGACCCATCGTGATCGCGGCCAAGCGGTTGACCTGACCCGTCAGTCGCGAATTCGCGTCGCTCGGCCTTGAATGCCTTTTACTGCAACGCTTCCAGTTATAAAAAGAGTCGCACACTGCCTGTTGTCTTGACCCTGGTTTGTCGCTGCGCCGTCGCGGCGTATGTTGATTTTTCCGAAACTTGGGTGTCACTGAGAAACTTCCAACTCAGTACATCTATCTTGTTGTCTGTTTTGGCGGTTAGAAGTCGTATCTTGTAGGACGCAAAATAGAATCTCTTGCTCCGTAGCCAAGACATCCAGATTTCTACAGGGATGCCGTGCGTTTAAATTGGATTGGAAGTTTCTTTGCGTTTTGGATATCGGCAGAGTTTTTGGAAGTGTTGTCCGCACGACTGCCTACGCACCGTCACTTCAATAAGATGCAAACCAACGGCTATCGTAACGTCGGTCGTTCTCTTTGTTGTTCGTCGTTAAGGTGCTGGCAGTTGTTGAAGTGGGCGCCTCGGACGGTATCAATTATCTCGCTGCGCTATCTCTTGGTGTTTAGCTTTCGTTTCTGCTTTGGTTGTGTGCGATGCCTCCTGTTTAGTTGGCAGCGATCTCGATCCAGGGGTGGGGACTACAGGAGGACGCAAGGGGCTACGTGCTTGCAGTGCAGGATTTAATCCGGCGGCCGATGTCACACTCTCGTTGCTTCAACGAACGGTGGAACTTTTCTGCTTTGTGCTGCCGGGTGCATGGTTGACCGTTGCAGATCCGGTCGTTGTCCACGATGGAAAACCGATTCGCCATGATCGAAATTTATCCGCGCCCTAGATGGCCGTAGTCTTGATGAACTGTTTGTGACACAGGTTGTGTTTATTCCGCAGGTTGATCAGCGGCGACCAAATCTGCGCGGAGCAAATCAAATGAAAATAACAACCCCCAAGAGGGTGGAGCGGTCGCGGAAATCTTTGGCTAGAGAAAGGGAAATATTTACTTGGCGAGTGTCACAGAGTCTCAAAATCAAAGTCAAGCACTTTGCGTTATCGAGCCACTTTGATGATTCGCAAATCGCCTCTGCCAAATGGTTTGTTACTTTGTTCCGTTGCTCGGTCTAGCATCTTTTGGTTGCCAGAGACTTCTGGTCCGCAAACTTACTGCAATCGTTTTTTCTTGCGCCCCTTGCCTTCGTTCTTGGCTTCGCTAAACTCGTCCGCTCGAGTGATCAGCTTTGTTTGGTCAGATCACATGGAACAGGAATAGGTTTTTGCAGAGGAAGTCGTGATGAAGAGGATTTGTAGTGCATGTTTCTTGACGGGATTACTGGTGTGGATGTCACAAACGGGCTTTGCTGCCGATCTTGAACTCTTAGAGGTCGAGCGGCAGATCATCGCTCACACCAACGCCCAACGTTCTCGTCATGGGTTGCCATCGTTAGTGACTGATCCGTCTTTGATGAAGTCAGCGCGAAGCCACACGGCTTGGATGGCCCGCAGAACTTCGTTGCAGCACACCTCCGCTCCCGTCGGTGAGAACATTGCCTTTGGGCAACACACTCCCACGGAAACGGTCCAAGATTGGATGAATTCTTCGGGGCATCGGGCCAACATTCTTTCGGGAGGCTACAGTCGGATTGGTGCGGCTGCCTATCGAGGTTCAAATGGGCGCGTCTACTGGTGCCAACAGTTTTTGCGCTAAGCCGCACATGCCTTTAGTTTCGTGATGTAAGCGAACCGTATCGACGCTCTGGTCGGTACGGTTTTTTCGTTGGATGTCTCGGGATTTATCGAGGTTTCCCTGATTTTTCTTATTTCGGCATCTGCGATTGGCGGGGGCTCGTCCCAACACAAACGCGAAATCTTGGGTGGGGAAATGGCGGACGAGGGGGCGTAGACTCCACGGCATGGATCGTCTTCGACGATTATGCGACAATCGGAAGTCGGTCGCGACTTATCTTTGAAAAGTTAGAGCATGTCTGACGAATCCTCATCCAACGACTTGGAACTAGAAAAGTTTCGTGCCTATTTGCGAGTGCTGGCACGCATGCAACTGAATCCTCGTTTAGCGCGTAAAGTAGACGCGTCGGATTTGGTTCAGCAAACGATGCTGCAGGCCCATCGTGCGATCGATCAATTTCGTGGCGATTCTCCCGCTGCCATGGCGGCTTGGCTTCGACAGATCCTAGCTCGGAATCTGGCGCATACGGCCCGAGACTTCACTCGCGAGAAGCGTGATATCAATCGTGAAAGATCGCTCGAGGCGGGTTTGGACAATTCTTCCTTGTGTCTGGAACGCTGGCTTGCCAGCGACGAATCGACACCCAGTGTAAAAGTTGCCCGATCGGAAAGTTTGTTGGAGCTTGCTCAGGCCGTTGAGTCGTTACCCGATCCTCAGCAAGAGGCGGTGATTTTGCATTACTTTCAGCACAAAACATTGAAGGAAATTGGCGATCAATTGGAGCGAAGCCCGGCGGCAGTTGCCGGATTATTACACCGGGGTTTAAAGAAACTGCGGGAGCATCTGCAGTTTGCAGCGGAGTGATCACAGCGGGTGTTCTATTAGAGTCATGAAATCAGCAGGTACGGGCGACTCCAGTAATCAACAGCTGAATGCGATACTTGCCGACTATTTGCTGGCATTGGAGAGCAAGGAACAGCCTGATCGCGAGCAATTGCTCAAGAGCTATCCGGAGTTTGCTGACCTGCTTCGCGACTTTTTTCACGATCACGACAAAATGATGGCGCGCGGGAGTGAGGTGATACAAGAGGAGGCGATGTCGCAACGACTTCATCGTCGCACCTCTTCCGCGAATTCGGCTATGTCGAGGGAATCTGCGGAAACGGATTTCATGAAAATATTTGCCGAGTTTGGTGAGTATCAGTTGCTGGATGAGATCGATCGCGGGGGTATGGGGGTTATCTATCGAGCGCGCCAGTCCTCATTAGACCGGATTGTGGCCTTGAAGATGATCAAATCAGGTCAGTTCGCTACGGCGGAGGAGATTGCGAGATTTCATTTGGAAGCGGAGGCAGCAGCCAGTCTTGATCACGCTGCCATCGTATCAATTTACGAAGTGGGTGAGCGTCAGGGGATTCATTTTTTCTCGATGCAGTATGTCGAGGGTTGCACGCTTGCGTCTCGGCTTGCAGAAGGTCCGATGGAACCCTGCGATGCGGCTTGTTTAATATTGAAGATTGCTCAGGCGGTAGCTTATGCACACTCGAAGGACATTGTTCATCGGGATCTCAAACCAGCAAATGTTCTGCTCGACAATGAGGGAGATCCCCACCTGACTGATTTTGGTTTGGCCAAACGAATGACTGAAGACAATCAGTTAACGATGACCGGGCAGATCTTGGGTACTCCTGCTTTTATGGCGCCTGAGCAAGCCTCGGCGCGGGTGGGCGACCTGGCACCATTGGTCGACGTTTATGCGATTGGAGCTCTGTTGTACACGACGCTCACAGGAAAGCAGCCCTTCGAGGCCGAAAATGAAATTGATCTGTTACTCAAGTTGCTTGATCAGGATCCAGTACCACCGACCAAAGTCAATCGGCGAATTCCAAAATCACTCGAAATGATTTGTCTGCAATGCATGGAGAAAAACCCCGAACGTCGTTATTCTTCTGTGGCTGCGGTAACCCAAGATCTTCAAAGTTTCTTGCGTGAAGAACCGTTGCAGAAACGTTCGGATGATTTGGCCCAATCAATCCGGCGCTGGTGGCGTAGAGAGCCGGTCTTGGTAACGCATGCGACTGCGATCTTAGGTTTCCTATCAATCTTGCAGCTCTATTACGTTTTTCAAGGAGGGGATCTTAACTTTCATCTCAAGCACGAGTTGACTTTTTTTGCATGGTTCCTGCTCTGTTTTGGTTTGCAAAAGATGCTGAATCATCCTAAGTGGGCAAACTGCACGCAGTACCTTTGGGCCTCGGTCGACCTTTTTATGCTGACGCTTATTCTGGTGATGGCTCATCCGCCGATTGGCGCTTTGCTGATCGGTTACCCGGTTTTGATTTCCGCGTCTGGGTTATTTGCCCGTGCGAGGCTGGTCGCATTTACGACAGTCATCTCGATCATCGCTTATTCCGCGCTGATGGGGTTACGGTCGATTCAGACCGTTGGAGTCCACTACCACCTGTTCCACGCATTGGGATTAGCAGTTGTCGGCTTCATTGTCAGCACCCAAGTAAGACGGATTCGCGCCTTGAGTCGCTTTTACGGTGTATCGAGTTCGATGATTACGCCGAAATCATTCGATTGAACCTCAATGTCTAGCGATTTGTTTGGATTGTCTTGATTTCCTCATCGAAGACGTGGGATACTCCTTTCGGTGTGGTTGGAAATATTCGCCAACTGCGCGCAATGATCAGTCTTGCAGAGGCTCTCTAGTGGTAGAGGCTGATCAGATAGCCTTCGATTACTTCCTGCCCCCATCACAGTTCGGTGAACTGCCATGGATGTATTGATTTTTCTTCTTCTGTTAGCTGTCGCTGTCGTGATTTTCGCCGTATTTGTCGTGTTAGCGGCTAATATAGGCTCGCGAAAACGATCTCGAGCAGCGAATCGCGTCACCTGTTCGGTTTGCCAGAAGGCAATGTCAGTCGAAGGGGTTTGCCAGCAATGTGGTCGAGTCAATGATGGGGCGAGTGCAAGCCAAGTGACGCGGTGGATGCTGAAAGAGTTATTGCATCATCAGCAAATTGATTCTCAGACCTACGACCAGCTACTGACGGCTTTGCAGGAACGAACCGCAAAGATGTCAATAAATCTGGATTCCTCGCCGGACGTGAGTGCGCGAGAGAATCCGGCCACATCTGAGTCAGACACAACGGTGCCGGTTGTCGCAGAACTGGTTGAGGGCGGTGAGCAAGACAGGCACGAGACGGATTCGTCACCAATCGCCCCGATTGAATCGGCAAATGTCACTTCATCCCAGCAACCCATCGACTTTCACGGAACCGAACCCCCGACGGAAGTAACGGAACCCGCTTCGTCAATTCAGGAACGCGTGGCCGCCTACGCGCAAAATCGATCGGAGGCTGACGCAAGTCACGACCAACCTGGAATTGAACAAAAACCCGATCGCCAGCCATGGAGCGTGTGGTTTTCCGCGTTTATGGAAGAAAAGAATATTCGCTGGGGAGAACTGGTTGGTGGGCTTCTGATTGTTTCCGGCACTGTTGCTCTCGTGATTAGTTTTTGGTCAGCAATCGCGGAACGCCCTTTGCTTAAATTTGGCGTGTTGAATGGAGTCACTGCGGCACTTTTTGGCGTAGGGATCCACGCAGCGCGTCGTTGGAGGTTACCGACAACTAGCCAGGGTATCTTGATTACATCCATGTTGCTGGTGCCACTAAATTTTTTGGCGATCGCGGCCTTCACGGATGCATCGCAAACGCTCAATTTGGTGACAGTTGCTGGGGAGTCTTTGTCAACGCTTTTGCTGGCCACATTGGTTTTGCTGGCCGCGCGCATTGTGACTCCCCGTTGGCCGATTCTCTTGTTGATCGGCATCATGGTCCCGTCGGTCACTCAATTGTTCATTCGAAGACACATCAGTGAATCCTGTTCGCTTTGGGTGTTGTATGGTTTATCGACTATATGTTTGTTGCCGTTTGCCTGTTTGAACTTTGCCGTGGCACGTCGTTTTCAACACAAAGCGAGCGTCCCCGAGCGCCGGGCGAATGAGTTATTGAAGCATCTAGGGCTGCTCGCTTTTCCTGTAATCACAGCTGCTGGATTATTCCTTGTGAAAGCAGGGCAACTCGGATCGACACTTGAGCAATTATCGCCATTGTCGATCGTTGCGTCGTTCCCTTTCCTTGCAGTCGGATTGACTTTAGCAAGACATCCCGGCAGCAGAAATCCAGCGATGCAACTTGTGGGCCGTACTCTGCTGGTTGCTGCTCTGATGGTGTTTGTTGCCGGGGCGGTGTTAGCTTGGCCTCAACCGGGGCTAATGATCTGTCTTTCAGTGATTGGTTTCCTTGCGATGGTGTATCTGGCGATTGATCTCCGGCTACCGGATTGCCATTTGGTCGCAGCAGTATTCTTCGTAACAGCAGCCGTTCTGCTGAGCTTTTGCACGACGGGAAGGCTTAGCTGGACGGTAGCTGGACCGACAGAAACGATCAATCAATTGTGGTCAGCGGAGACTGGCCATTTTCTCAATGGGATCGCCTTGTTGGGTGTTCTGGCCAGCGGCCTGATTGCCAAATTTGGTGGTCAAGCCACCGCCCTCCGGTACGGTATCGTGAGTGTTGGCTCTGCGGTCATTAGTATTGCGATCCTGCTGGTTTTCGGTTTAGGGCAGCAAGGAGATCCGGAGCATCTGACGTGGTTAATTGGCTTTTATACGCTTGCCTTGTTTGCGGCGGGTCTGTTTTTTCGTCAAGCAGGGGCGATTGTGGGCGGCGGCGCTCTGTTGTTAATCGTTCTTTATCAGGGTTTTTATTGCGGTGGTTTTCCCGGCACGCACCAACAGCCCGCCTTGTTGACGCTTATGTCGCATGCGTCGGTGATGGTTCTTGTCGGAGGTCTGGCCAATTGGAGGCTTGCGGGATCCGTCCCGGTGACAACCCGGACTTATGCTTCCATCTGGGCGGTGACGAGTTCGTCAGTAGCTGCGATTCTGTTGGGGAGCTGGCTGTTCGGATACCTCGTTAAACCAGAAACCCCGCCGATGCCGGGCTACTGGTATTGGTTGGCAATCGTCTACTTGATACTTGCCGGTCTCGAGCAGGTTGGAAAGCTGTTTGTCGTCTTTCAAACTGCTTTTGCGATTGGCTGTATGGTCGTGATTAACGGCTATTTGACGGATCAACTTTGGTACGGCACGCTTTCCCATGGTTGGTTGCATCCTAGCAGCTTGCAGTGGCAGGCGATCTTTTTGGCCGCTTATGGTTTGGGTTGGATCGTTTTGCGAATTAAGCTTCGTGCCAGCGAAGGGGAATCAATAGCTGATTGGCGTGCAACCCTGGCAGCATCGCTGAAGCCGTCGCTCCTGTCGTTTGACGGTTGTGCTATTGGTTTTTCAACTGCCATCCTGCTGATGTTGACCCTTTATGGTGTGGTGCCGGGGGCAGCGCAAGAGCTCACTCCCCGACTTGCTGGATCCGAGCGGATAGTTCCAGATTTTCGGACGTATGAATTGGCCAGTATCCCGCATCATGCGGTTCAGGTGTGGCCCACATGGGTCCTGCTTGCTGTTTTGATTTCTACTCGGTTTGGGGATTTTGTTGACCGTCGCCGTTTGGGAAACCTCGTTATCGGTTTGATCGTACTGACATCGACAATTCCTTTGTTAATCGCCCCTCATTGGGAGGCATCGGTAGCTGTTGCCTCGGCGCTGCGTTGGTGCTCTTCGACCTATTTTCTCGTGGGAAGCATGCTGCTGTGTGCTTGGCAACCCATCATGAAATGGGCAAGTCGCCATCGGCGATGCCAGCCTACTGACTTGCCGCGTTTGCAGTGGTACGCATTAGGTTGCATGGCCTTACTCTCGACCGTGCCTGTCTTTGCCATGGCGGTGTTTGCGGCGATTTCCGCTGTGATTTTACGGCCGCCAGATGAAACTCAAACCAACTGGTTACTGGGAACAACCGCATTGTTTTTGATTGTTATCGGTGTGAGTTGGACGATCCAGCGAATCAAGACCGAATTGGATTCGTTGCAGAGCATCCTCGGCAGTCTGGCCGTGATTTCGATCATGCCTCTCACCGCAATCACATTGTTTGTCGTGGGTCAGGCGTTTGGGGAACACCCGATTTTGGGGCCGGATCCTAATTCTTTTTTTGCGAGTATCGGGTTAGCTGCGTCGTATGCGATTCCGCTATCGATGATGAGTGTGGCTTTGATTGGTCTTGCCATCAGTTTTCGATCCGGAACGATCGCTCTCACCGCTGGCTTGCTTCTGAACTTTTCCGCAACAGCCGCCTACCTCTTGGCGGGTGCGAAGAGTGGATTCGATCTGGTTCAGTGGTTGCGGATTGCTCAATTAAACTCAATCGTCGCATCGACCTATGGTTTCGGTTGGCTTGCTCTCGGTCACGTTGGATTGAGAGATCAATCGAAACGGCAGCTTTGGTATCAGACTCAGGTTGGGTTGGGGGTTGGATTCATCTTGATTCCCTTGGTCCTGATGATTGCCCGGTTGGCGTTAGCGCCAACCGAGGGCGTTGCCCTTGAACTCGCCGCTGGATGGTGGGGCTGGACAGCTCTTGTGTTGGCAATCGGCCTCGTGTTCAGCTACGTCCGTGTCGCTTGTGGCGAAATTCCCGTCAAGGTGATACTGGCCGCCACTTTTTGTGTTGGGGCGATGGGGGCCCTCGCAAGCCATCAGTACGACCCGGTGAGATTGGTAAGTTGTTGGCGCGCATTTCATGTGTTGCAGCTGATGGCCATGGTATGGGGTGGACTTTGCTGCACCATTGATTTGGTAGGAAACAGTAAATCCAATGGTCGATTGAAGGGCGAGTTATCGGTATGGCTGGTGACGGTTGCCGGCGTGCTTACCTACTTAGGGATTCGTAGTTCATTCGGGGATCCTGCCAGCCCGTGGTGGTCAGTGGTCGTTTGGCTGTTCGCCTCTGCCATGTTTATCATCCAAGCAAAAAAAACACAGCAACATCGATTCGCCTACTTGGCTGCTTTGCTGTTGAACGCGACAGTTTCTCTTTGGTGGATCGAGGTTGGGTACAAATTGACGGGCGGAAGCGGTCGGGAACAGCTGGTCGAATTTTTGTTTGTGAATGCGTGCGCGGCCGCTCTTCCCGTCATGTTGTGGGTTTTTATCTTTCACAGGTCAGCGAAGGTGGAGCGTAAGGCGCCAACGGTTCAGGCGATTGGCCTGTTTTTCAGTATCTTGCTCTATGCGTTGGGCGTATTTATCGGATTGTGTGCGGACGCAGTCCAATCACCGCTCAATCTGAATCCCTGGCCGGTTGGAGCCGGACTTGTCGCGGTGGTCATCGCAAGCCTTGCCAGCCTGTGGCGACCGAAAAATCAGTTCGCCATTGTCTGCTGTTATGTGGCTGGGCTTTTGGTGATGGCGACCCTGTTGGATTCATTCGATCAGCATCTCAATCCAATGATCTGGAGCGGAACATTGTTGTTGGCTGCCTATGCCTTTTTGACAAGCTACCTTTGGAGTCGTCGTGGGGGCATCAAAAAAGTTGCCGAACAAATGCGGATTCCTCGGCCCGCAGGAGTTGGGGCGAAAACTCAGGCTTGGCTCATTCCTTGTAATGGAATCCTAGCTGTGATTGTTTGTTCGTTAGCGGTCTGGACACAATTTACTTGTGAAGTCCCCAGTTTGCGTTTGGCAACGAGTCAAGCGATTGGTGCGATTGCTTTTGCGTTGGGAATGCTGGCACGAGGTAAACGTGAGACCGAATTGCGTTACTCGTCTCTTTGGTTCGGGGTCATTTCACTTATCGCATTTGGTTGGTCTTGGATCGATCCTCAGGGACCGTCAGCAACGTTGCTGAATCGTGCGGTTGTGTTCGCCAGTGGGATCATGGTAATGGCCGTTTTCTACGGAATCGGATTTGCCAAAATTATTCGGCGAGAGAACGATTGGACGGCGGCCGCTCGGCGACTGGTGCCGCTCCTCTTGGGAATTGGCGTGGCATCGATTGGTGGCATCTTGGGCTGTGAGGTCTGGTACTATGCGAAGACCGGGGTCACCGACATGGGGATGCCAGCCATTTTGGCGGTAGCAGCAGCTTTAATAATCGCACTAGTCGCTTGTCTCATCGCCGCGGTTGTTCCGGGCCGTGATCCACTGGGGCTACCCGCCCAACGCCGCACCATCTATGTGTATGGGGCGGAGGCGATGATTGCTTTACTGTTCCTGCATTTTCGTGTCACCGTGCCGACACTTTTCAGCGGATTCTTCCAGGAATATTGGACGTTTGTCGTGATGGGGATCGCTTTCGGCGGTGTGGGTCTGGGCGAATGGTTTCGGCGTTGTGGTCAGACCGTGTTGTCCCAACCGCTCGAGAAGACCGGCGCACTTTTGCCCATTTTACCCGTGATCGGATTTTGGGTTACCGATCAATCGGCCGATTACTCAGTGTTGATGTTGATTGTAGGTGTATCGTATGCCTTGCTTGCGGTGATGCGTAAGTCATTTGGCTTTGGGATCGTGGCTGCCCTCGCGGCAAATGGCGGCCTCTGGTATTTCCTGCAGAACACGATGCGGATCCAATTCTTGTTGCACCCGCAGCTCTGGTTGATTCCCGGTGCTGTTTGTGTTTTGATTGCCGCCTACATCAGTCGAAAGCAACTGACTCATGCTCAAATGTCGACCATTCGTTACCTGGCTTCGGCCGTGATCTATTCTTCTTCGACGGCTGATATTTTCATCAATGGTGTTGGCAAAGCACCTTGGTTGCCGGTGATTCTGGCGAGTCTTTCAATTGCTGGCATTCTTGCCGGGATCATGATGCGAGTGAGAGCTTTCCTGTTTCTGGGACTTTCCTTCCTGTTGATTTCCCTTTTGACTGTTGTGTGGTACGCCGCGGTTGATTTGGAGCAAACCTGGTTGTGGTATGCCGTCTGTGTGGCCGCCGGTGTCGTGATCATCGCTGTGTTTGCGATATTTGAACGGAAGCGGCAAGAGGTATTGGGACTGGTTGAACGGCTTAAGTCTTGGGATGGGTAGTGAGCCGATGTCCCGGTAGAAATATCAGCGCAGAGATTTGAGCTGTCTGCGCTTATTTTTTGAGATGCGACAAGCCATTGTCAACGAGTCGTTAGCTGGCTGGTCCTTCGCCGAATTAATAGTCTCGGATTGATACTGTATCTTGTTTCGGGAAGTCGTCATCGATTGGAGAATTGACATTTTCGTTGGCAGCCCACTGAGTTCCCCGCTGGAGCGTGTTCACAAAACCGGCGCACTTCATTGATAAGTCAGAATGCCCCATGGGAGTGTGGAAGATGCGGCCATCACCATACTGGATGGTCATCATCATGGGTTCATGCCTTCCCGACTTTGCCGAATAGGCGGTGGCAAGAACCCGCATGTTTTCAGCTGGCCCTCGTAGCGAATCGTACAGTTCGTCTTTGGCATGCATCCATGCTGGCGGCATACCATCGGTAATTGGATGGTTGGCATCGCGGACAATGACTTGGAACGCATGTTGCGGGCCATGGCTGCCACCGTTGCCTTTACTGACATCTCTTACAAATCGCCCTTCTTGGAAATAGACGTAGGGTCCTGATTTTTCCGTTCGGCCTCCCCAACCGCCAAGTCCGATCATCTCGTTGTACTCTTTCCATTTTGGGAAGGAGTTATCAGCCGCATGGACGATCACGAGTCCGCCACCGTCTTTGACGTAATCGATGAGTGCTTTTTGCGTGCTTTTTGACCAAGCGTCGCCGTTGTAGTTGGAAACAACCACGTCATAGTCCGAAAACGTTGGCGAAAACTTACTCATGTCCGCTCCGTTGGGCGGTGAGGTGGCAACGTCAACTGAAAACCCTTCGCCATCCGCAAAGGCCCTTTTCAGCATGGGGGTTGTTGCCTTCCAATTGTGATTGTTTTGCCCATCCAAGATCAGCACTTTAATGGGGCTGTTGGCATTGGCCGTGCTTGCCAACAGCATCGCTAAGGCCACGGTAAACGGAACGATTCGTCGGATCATTCTGTGAAACTCCTTTAAGTTGAAGAGATTGCTTTAGAAAAGAGTTGTAGTCGCTCTGTCCGAATCAAGCCAGTATTTCTCGGATGGTTTCTCCGCTGGCAATCGGCAGCGGCCGATTCGCTCGATCAAACACTTCGGTTTTTGGGTCGATGCCAAGCAGATAAAACATGGTTGCTGCCAAGTCGTCGGGGCGAACGGGATCATTGGCTGGATACATGGCGTAGCGATCCGAATCACCAAAAGCAAAGCCTCGTTTGACTCCTCCTCCTGCTAAAAGAGCCGTATAGCACTGCGGCCAGTGGTCTCGACTTTCATTTTTATTAATTTTTGGGGTCCGACCGAATTCACCCATCCAGACCACGAGCGTTTCATCAAGAAGTCCTCGATTGTCAAGGTCGTCTAGTAAAGTTGGTAGGGTCAGATCGGTCATCGGTAGCTGGTATTTATTGACGATCTTGTACATTCTTGAATTGTCAAAGCCGTGAGTGTCCCAACCGCCAGACCCAATGCGTCGTCCGCCGATTGTTGCAGAGAAATACACCGTAACGAACTTGACGCCGGCTTCTACCAATCGCCGTGCCAGCAAACAGCCTTGTCCATAGGTTGTGCGACCGTAGGCATCTTTTAGCCTTTCCGATTCACTCGACAAATCGAAGGCCCGCCGCACACGATCGGTGGTCAGCATCGAGAGTGCGCGTTCGTAATATTGATCAAAGCCAACTGCCGGTGCGGCCTGATCGAGATAACGAGTCTGCTGGTCGATTAAACGTTGCAACTCACGACGTCGCTGGAGTCGATCGATGGAAAGATCGGCAGGCAAGCTTAGCTCGGGTAGACGAAAGTTTTGGTCGTTCGGGTCCTGCTTGAAAAAGAGCGGATCGTGTGCCTTTCCCAGAAAACTAGCGTGCTGACCAGGAACGATCGACCCATCGCGAATGACGTGTGGGTAAGAGACAAACGAAGGGACACCGTCTTCTGAGGCGGCAAGTCGATCTACGATGCTGCCATACGCTGGGAAAAGTTTGAGAGAATCGCGGAGTCGTTGGTCGTCTGACGGAGGCGCATGTCCGGTGATTGCGTAGTAGCCGGCCGAAGCATGGTTTTTCATCTTGTGCGTCATGGTTCGGATTAGCGTGACTTTGTCCATCCGCTTAGCCAACCTCGGCAAGAGTTCGCAAATCGGTTGCCCGGGAACGCTGCTGGAAATCGTTCGATAGGGACTGCGAATACCTTCGGGCGCATTGGGTTTCATATCAAACGTATCGAGCTGACTTGGGCCGCCCCACTGAAAAAGAAAGATCACCGATTTGGCTCGAGGTGGATGGTGTGCGATCGTCCCACTTTGTAATAGGCGAGGTAAGGTCAGGCCCAGTAAACCCTGTCCGCCGATCTTTAGCATGCTGCGACGCGTGCTCATGGGTGGAAATAGTGAATGGTCATTCATCGTGCAGGTTTCTCGATGGGGCGTTCACTGACGAAACATGAACTCTTTTGAATTGAGCAGCGCCCAGGCAAGGTCTTGAGTTGCCAGAGTTCGATTCGCGGCGTGGGTCAATTGGGAAATGCATTGTTGTGATTCTTCACTTGTTGGCGAGCGCGAGAGCGTGGCCCAGTAAAGTCGCTCAACAAGGGATGCGTCACCCATGTCTGAGTTTGCGAGTTGCTGCAAGTAGGTGGAATGAGTCAAACGTAGATTGAGGCCGTCGCCGCTGATCAGGAGAAAGGCTTGAGACAAGGTCGTCTCTGATGAGCGTTCACATTCGCAAGCCATGATTCTGGCGGGTTTGCCGAAGACCGTGAGAAAACGGTCATCGTTCGAAGGTGTTTTTTCTCGCAATCGAACTCGTTGAACGCCTGGCAGTTGCCCGGCTCGCGTGCCAGCATCATACCCATTAAAGTTGCTCGCCGTCTGTAAAGCTTGGCACTGAGCATCCAGGAGTTGTTCGGCCGTCAAACGCCGCACCGACATGCGAGCATAGTTGTGCTCGGCCAGTTCAGACATTAAGCCTCCGCTTGACGAAACCTGATAGGTGTGTGAATTCAGGATCGTGCGGAGCAAGTGGCGAATGTCGTATTCGTGCCGAGTGAAGTCGGCAGCCAGGGTGTTGAGTAATCCGGGATGACTGGCTGGGTTGGTAATGCGAAAGTCGTCGACCGGGTTGACGAGGCCACGCCCCATCAGGTGGTACCAGATTCGATTCACTTGGGCTTTGGAAAACGCGTCATTGCTTGGGTCGGTCAGCCATGAACTGAGTTGCTCACATCTGTTTTGAGTCGTGTCGAGCGCGATTTGAGAAACACCAAGAAAGCGAGGTTCGGCGGCCTCTCCCGTCTTTGCGTTGGTGACTTCCCCCGTGGGATTTGTGATGATGCGTTGCTCGCCATTGAACTCGTTTTTATCGAGTTTGTCTCTTCGTTTGTTTTCAACCAGTTCGTAGTCGACCCGAGCAAAAACGCTTGCCCACGAATAGTAATCGTCCTGTGTCCATCGATCAAATGGATGGTTATGGCACTTTGCACATTCGAGTCGTACGCCCAGGAACAATCTTGCGGTTGTTTCTCCACGAGTCAGTGGGTCACGTAATGGTCGGTAGTAATTCGCTGGAGGGTTGTCGTAGGTGCTACCTGTTGAGGCAATCAACTGGCTCGCGAATTGATCGAGGGGTAATCCATCAGCGAAACACTGGCGAATCCAATTGTGGAAAACTTGGACGCCATGCTGATCCATCACCTTTTCTTCGTTACGTAAGAGATCGGACCATTTCAAGGCCCATTGATCGGCAAACTCGGGGCGAATCAACAATTGGTCGATCAACAGATTTCGCTTCTGCGGATTTTGATTCTGGGCGAAAGCCTGTGACTGTTCGGCTGTCGGTGGAATTCCTAGTAAGTCGAAATAGACACGGCGGAGAAAAATATGATCGCTCACCCGCTCGCCTAAATTGATTTGCAATTCTTCAAGTTTCTTGAAAACGTGCTCGTCGATGAAATTAATCGGATCGGGAGCGGTAGATTTGAAATCGTGTTGATTGGGTAAGAACGCAAGCCGGACTGATTGTTGTTGATTGAGGTACCGAACAGCAATTGTGGTTTCACCGTGCGATGATTGCTGGACATTTCCGGCGGCTGAAATCGTGGTGTCGAGACTGGAAGATTCATAGGTTGCCATGCGCGTGACATCGATGATGACGCCGTCCGAAAAAACGGCTTGGACGTTAAGCTGAATCGCATGGGCAGGTGCGAAAATGAATTTTCGCATGGGGGTGACTTCTAATCGGAGTAGCGTCGGGGATGTCGTAGTGGGCACAGGTAGGCCTGCTTGAATCCAATTGAGCAAGGTTTGGTATTCCGGGCTGTCTAGCTTGAATCGTTGTCCGCCTTGATGTGGAACTTGTGCTGTGGCCTTGAGCAGCATTAAGCTTTTGGCGGGGGCAACACGATTGATTCGACGACCAGAGAATTCGTGGGTTAAAGCAAGATAATCGTCGTCGGGACTTTGTCCTCGAAGTGATAAATGGAGTCCGCCTTTACCATTCAAATTGCCGTGGCAGATGCCCTGGTTACAGCCTGCTTTGGAAAGCACCGCCATCACGTCGCGCTCAAATAGGACTTCGGCTGCGCAGAGAGGGCCTGCAGTCGCAATTGCGCACCAACAATAGATTGCGGCGAAGTAGCAATGGATCGGTATTCGAATCTTTGCGGCGTACTGCATCAGAATTAGATTGAAACGGGGTGGGCGGTGCAGCGGATGACCAATGGTAAAACGGGGTTGATGGGTTTGAGGATCATGTTGGGAGGTAACGGTCCGATCTTTTGCATTGGTTTAAAAGGAGGATTCATTCATGACTAGTTTGACAGATTAGATTCCGTCCCACAAATCGCGGCAGGAATTCGCCGTCGGATCGGATGTCAGTCGCCCATTACGGTCACGACAATTTCGCGATCTCGCGGTTTGACGTCACATTCCAGATGGAAAACCTGCTGCCATGTACCAAGTACTAGACGTTTGTCGCTGATGGGGATGTTGATCGAAGGACCGAGCCAGGACGCTTGCAAATGGGAATGTCCATTGCCGTCATGCCAGGCCTGTTCGTGTCCATAGGTTGGCGAAGGGGGAATCAGCTGATCCAAGATTTCTGGTAGATCTCGCTCCAGCCCCGGTTCGAATTCAATCGTCCCGATCGCTCCTGTACTGCCAACGTTAAAGACGTGGGCTGTGCCTGCCTGCACCGTACTGCGAGCCACAATGGCGGCCACTTGGCCGGTGATGTCTTGCATGTGCCGGTGACCACTGGTCGCGATGCGGAATCGTTCTTGAAAGACCATCTCTCTTTTCCCGTCGATAGCACGAACAGGATTCAATCGCGATTCGGTTGGGAATCGCAATCAAATCAATTCGGCAATCGGAGCTGCATCCGAGTCCACGAGATAACGCGGACGTCCGGTGAGATCATTCACGGTGGTGGCATCCAAATTAATTCCCAGGTTGTGGTATAACGTCGCAATGACCTCTTGGAAAGTGACGGGGCGATCTACGGCTTCGCCACCAATACGATCTGTCGCACCGATGACTTGTCCCGTCTTCATACCACCGCCAGCCAACAAGGCACAGGAAACGTTGGGCCAATGGTCTCGTCCTGCATTGTTATTGATCTTCGGTGTGCGTCCAAATTCACCCCAAACAACCACCGAGACATCTTGGTCCAAACCGCGTTCGTGCAGGTCGTCCACCAGTGCTGTGACGGCTCCATCCAACATCGGCATGTCCTGCTTGGCTCGCGTGAAATTTCCACCATGCCAATCCCAGCGACTGAAATTCAACGTGACGCAGCGTGCGCCCGCTTCGACTAAGCGTCGGGCGATCAGGAAGTTCTCGACCATCTTCGGCGCGCCATCCGCCCGTGGTTTTGGATCGCCTGTGCCGTAGCGCTCGGCGACCGATTTATCTTCACGAGAAATATCCAAGGCTTCAATCAGTTTTGACGAAGTCAGGACATCGAGTGCCTGATGCTGGAACGCATCCAAGCCGCGTACCATTCCAGCATGGTCGATGTCTCGTCGCAGTCGGTCGAAGGCGTGTAACAGCCCTTTGCGATCTTGCAGACGCTCTAGCGTGATCCCATTTAAGATCATGTCTTCTTTGCCGTCTGCCATCGGTCGGAAGGGGGCGTTTGGCACTCCTAAAAATCCAGGTCGCCCCGGATCTCCCCAAGGAACGTGACTCGTCTTGTAGCAAAGACTTACGTAAGGGGGAACGTTCGGATCCACGGGGCCTTGAAGTTGTGAAAGCGTAGAACCCACCGACGGCCATCCACCGCTGGGGGAAGGTGTTTCACGGCGACCGGTCATGCATTGGAATGCTGCATGCCGTCCCGACGCACCAACAATCGAACGAATCGGCACGAAGCGATCCATGCGCTGAGCGATCTTTGGAAACAGTTCGCAAATTTGAATTCCTGATACGCTGGTCGAAATGGGCTGCAGAGGTCCGCGGATTTCCGAAGGCGCCTCGGTCTTGATATCCCACATATCTTGATGGGGAGGTCCGCCCGGCAAGAATATCATGATTACGGCTTTATGAGATCGTTGAATGCCGGCCTTGGCTTCGGCCCGCAACAACTGTGGCAGTGACATGCCGCCCATCACCATGCCACCGATCTTCAAGAATCCTCTTCTTGAAACACCATCACAAAAAGCAGATCGGCGACTAGCATTTCCCAAGATATTCAACATCTGTGGACTCCTGCTTCGGTACGATGCTTCTTTCACGGCGGATCCGCGAACTCGGGACTCTGCCCACGAAACGCACTTTAAAAAATATATCAAAAACCGTTGAAAGGTACAATGAAACGGTGATCCGGACTTCCCTGAGAAGGGCTCTGGAAGGGGGGGCCCCGCTTGCCGTCCGAGCTGGCAGGGAAACGCTGTAGGGTCAGTTTTTACCGAGCAAATCTGGAATTGGGCCCGTTCATGGATCCCTATTCACTTGCTAGGATGAGAGGCAGAGTGCCTAGAAAAAAATCAGTGACTAGAATTTCGAATCGATGGAAAACTTTAACGATGGCTAAGAAGACAATTGCCGACGTCGATGTTGACGGTCAGAGTGTGTTGATGCGAGTCGACTTCAATGTGCCGCTGGATGAGCAAGGAAAGATCACCGATGACCGGCGAATTCGCATGGCGTTGTCTTCGATCAATTCTGTGTTGGAGCGTGGTGGCAGTGTGATTTTGATGAGTCATTTGGGGCGACCGAAAGGTGAGCCAAAGTCTGAATTCAGCTTAAAGCCCGTGGCGGAACGCCTTGGCGAGTTGATGGATGCAAAAGTGGTTTTCGCGACGGATACGGTAGGGGAAGACGCATCAGTCAAAGCAAAGTCGTTACAATCCGGCGAGGTTTTGTTATTGGAAAACGTGCGTTTTAACTCGGGTGAGAAGAGTGGTGACGCAGCCTTTTCACAAGCCTTGGCCGAGATGGCCGACATCTATTGCAACAACGCCTTTGGTACTTGCCATCGCAAAGACGCGTCGATGTACGCTGTGCCGGTTGCGATGGGCGACAAACCGAAAGTTGTCGGTTTCTTGGTTGCTCGAGAAATCCAGTATCTCAGCGATGTGATTGCGAATCCTGAACGACCTTTTGTTGCTATCTTGGGTGGAGCAAAGGTATCGGACAAGATCAAGGTTATCGAAAATCTGTTGAGTGTTTGCGATAAGATCTTGATCGGTGGTGCTATGGCATACACCTTCTCGCTTGCTCGCGGTGGCTCGGTTGGCAAGAGTCTTGTGGAACCCGACAAAGTCGAGTTGGCAAGTTCCTTGATTGCGCAGGGGGGCGACAAACTTGTTTTGCCAGTTGACACTCATTGCGGAGATGATTTCTCCGCGAGTTGCAACAAGCTAGTTGTTGCGGCAGGTGAAATTCCGGATGGTTTTGAAGGATTAGACATCGGTCCGAAGACAGCCGAAATCTATCAAGAAATCGTCAAGTTAGCCAAGACCGTTGTCTGGAATGGTCCGATGGGCGTTTTTGAAATGCCTCCTTTTGACGCAGGGACGAAGGCTGTTGCGGAAGCGATTGCTGACGGCGACTCCACCAGTATCATTGGTGGTGGCGATAGTGCGGCTGCGATCCAGCAATTAGGATTTGCCGAGCGAGTAACGCATGTGAGCACTGGCGGCGGAGCCAGCCTCGAGATGTTAGAGGGGAAACCATTTGCCGCGGTGGATATTCTGGACGAAGCGTAATGCATCTGGTGGAGAACGCGATCGTCTCATCGGGTAATTTGGTGTTGGGCAACGGTTCTGATTGGTCCGCTCCAGCTTGGAATGGAGTCGCGGAGTGTTGAGCCCTGCCGACGCAGGGCGACGGTTATCCGCGAATCAACAGATAGGTGAGCGTCGTGTCCAACTACGAGCGAATTACAAGTCCGCAGAATTCCAGGTTGAAGAATGTAATTCGTTTGCGCCAACGAAGGGGCCGAGAGCGACAACAGCGAATCCTGATTGATGGATTACGGGAAATTGATCGTGCGATTCGTGCTGGAGTTGAGCTTCACGAGTTGTTTGTCGCTGAAACGTTTTGGGATTCAGAGGCTGGATCGTTATTGGAGACAGTTTCAACCCAGACTCAGGTCCTATTGCTCCCGGAGCAATTGCTCGGACGCATCGGGTACGGTGAGCGTAACGAGGGTCTGGTGGCGGTCGCCACAGCCCCCTCCAGGACATTGGAGCAGCTTGATCTGCCGGCTCTTCCGTTGATCGCGGTGCTGGAGGGCGTGGAGAAACCAGGGAATGTGGGAGCCGTCGTGCGTAGCGCCGATGCGGCAGGCCTTGATGCAGTGGTCGTCGTTGATGGGGTGACCGACCTGTTTAACCCCAACGCGATTCGCGCTAGTTTGGGGACGCTCTTTTCCATGCCCGTCTGTGCGACCAGCAGTCAGGAGTTGATTGCCTGGTTGGAGCACTCGAAGCTTCGAGTGGTTGTTGCCCGAGTGGACGGTGCTGAGTTGTACGATGAATGCGAATACCGCGGTGGAACGGCCATTGTGCTCGGCAGCGAAGCGAACGGAGTCAGCCAGCGTTGGAAAGCTGAGGATTTCAAGGGTATCAAGCTGCCGATGGAAGGTGTGGCAGATAGCTTGAACGTGTCGGCGACGGCAGCTGTGATTTTTTACGAAGCCAAGCGCCAACGTCGATTAACCGTCTCGAGAGGGTCGGTTGTCGAGTGATTAGACGATTTGTAGTTCGGCAGCGGTCAGCGTGTTTCGTAACAGCATGGCCACGGTGAGTGGGCCGACGCCTCCGGGTACCGGTGTCAGGTGTCCGGCCACTTCGCTAACGGCTTCGAAATCCACGTCGCCAACGAGTCCTTCGTCCGTTCGGTTGATGCCGACATCAATCACGGCGGCTCCGGGTTTTACCATCTTCGCAGTGATCAGTTTCGGCTGCCCCACGGCAGCCACCAGGACATCCGCCTGCCGTGTTACTTGGGCCAGATCGGATGTGCGACTATGACAGATCGTTACCGTAGCGTTGGCACCGTCGCTACCGAGTGTTGAGTTGCGTTGCACCAGCATCATTGCCAGCGGCTTACCGACAATGTCGCTTCGCCCAACGATCACGATGTGTTTGCCGCAAATAGGGATTTCACTACGGTGTAAGATCTGTTGCACACCATGAGGTGTACAGGGCAAGAAGCGAGGTCGCCCTTGGGCGATGCGCCCAACGTTTTCTGGGTGAAAGGCATCGACGTCTTTCCAGGGGCTAATTGCATCGAGAACAACCGAGGCATCGATTTGGTCGGGCAGTGGCAGTTGAATCAGAATGCCATGGACGTCGGCTGCCTTGTTCAGTTTGTCGACAAGTTGTAATAATTCATCTTGGGTCGTTTCTTGCGAAAGTCGGTGCATTTGGCTTTCGATACCGACTCGTTCACAGGCTTTTTGTTTGTTGCGCACGTAGACTTGACTCGCCGGGTCCTGTCCGACAAGGACTGCGGCAAGCTTGGGAACGACGTCGTTGTTTTCAATGAACTCCACGACCTCATCAGCCAGTTCAAGTTTGATCTGATTAGCGATGGATTTTCCGTCCAGTAGTTGGGCACTCACGACGCAATTCCTTGTGGCAATCGTTGGTTCAACAGCAAATCAGTCGACATCTTATCTCACGTGATCGGTCTGCGTCACCCTCCCAGGACAAAGCGCGTCAGGAGGTGCAGTGACAGACAGGAGTAGAATCCTGCCACCACATCGTCAAGCATAATTCCGGTGCCACCCGGTAGTTGTTCGATTTGCCGGGCAGGCGGTGCCTTGGAGATATCGAAGAGACGATGCAAGACGAAGCCAACGATTAGCACACTGGGACGAGACATAAGTTCGATGGGAATCAGGAAAAACGTGATCGGTACGGTAACGATTTCATCCCAAACTACGGGCCCTGGATCCTTCATCTTCAATTCTGCGGCGGCGCGAGTACACATCGGAATTCCCACCAAGATCAGGAGTACGATGATGGTAATTTGCACAGGCACAAACGGGATGTGATTGATCCCCCATGCCAGCGGAATTCCCCAGAGGGTCCCGACCGTTCCGGGAGCGAAAGGTGAGAAACCGAAGCCAAGTCCTGTGGCAATCCAGAGCAGGAGACTTTTCTTCTTGGGACGGTCGCTCTCCGACTCAGGGGGCGGCGTGTTGGTCATCGAATATCCCTTTGTCGGAGCGATGAGAGGAGTTTCGTCTCTGGGTTTCCTGCCAACAGTATTCCAGCGGATTGGTTTTACTTCGGCGCTACTTTGTCAATCTTCGCCGCGAGAATAAAGTCGTTTTCGCTGAGTCCACCGATGGCGTGCGTCCAAAGCTCGATTGAGACGTTTTTGTATCCAACAAGGTGGAGGTCGGGGTGGTGACCATCGTCCTCGGCAATTTCGGCCACCCGGTTGAAAAAGTCTAGTCCTGCCATGAAGTTTTGGACGGTCCAATCTTTGCGGATTCGTTGTCCGCCTTCGGTCAGGTACCAGCCATCTAGGATGGCCAGTTGCTGTTCTGCCGCCGGCAGAGTGCAAGGTTCGACACCGCCTTCACACGGCTTGCATTTTTTACCGATTAATTGTTCCGCAGCTTGGATTTCCATGATGATTCCTCGTTATGCTGGGGTGGTCGTGGGGTTGGAAATTAACCTTTGTTCACATTGTGCAGCATTATTTCGCGGTCTCGAGGAATGTCAATCAGGTAGATCGGATCATTGTTAGAAGCCGAGCTCTGCAGCGATTGGGGTCATCGCATCGATGACGAATTGAATATGTTCGTCGAGGGGTTCTCCCAAATCCTCAGCACCGCGGAGGATGTCGTCCCGATTCACAGCTGCCGCAAAACTTTTCTGTTTCAGCTTCTTCTTGACGCTCTTTGCTTTCATGCCTTGAAGGCCTTCAGGGCGGATTCTGGCCGTTGCAGTCACAAAGCCGGCCAATTCATCGCAGGCATAAAGAGTTTTGTCGAGTGCTGAATTTCGGGGGCAATCCGGCAAATAATCGGCATGGGACTTGATCGCGTAGATCACCTTAGGCGGGTAGCCGAGTTCGGTCAGGATCGCCGCGCCTTTGAGAGGATGATCGGGCGGATTGGGCCAGCGTTCATAGTCAAAGTCATGTAGCAATCCGACAATACCCCATTCGTTTTCGTCTTCGTCGTATTTTCGGGCGTAAGCCCGCATCGCCGCTTCGACGGCCAGCATGTGACGGCGGAGCGACTCGCTGTCGGTGTATTGGTGGACAAGTTCAAGAGCGTCTTGGCGATTCATGGGCTCGCATGAGTCGGAGGTTTAATCGTCGGAGGTTTAATCGTCGGAGGTGATAAAACCGCATTTTCAATCGTCGCTGGTGGTAGGGGCATCCTGCGAGTTGGTTGTCGCTTCCTCGACGGATTTTGATTCTTTCGGATCCGGATCTTTGGTTGTGTCATTCAATCCGGCTTCTTCGATCGTTGTTTCCTCGTCTAAGCCGGCGTCACTCAGATCGGATTCGGCGTCTTCGGCGAACGCGCTTTGCTGCTCGCGCCAGGGTTTCTTTTTGCGGTAGTTTTCCAGTTCGCGAGCCAGTTGATCTTCTTCGGGATCAAGTTCGACAGCCTTCGTCGACCATTTCAATGCTTCTTCAAAGTTTCCCAGCTCCGCGTATGCAGCCGCCAGTGTGCTTAGGATATGAGCTTGTTGGTATTGTGTCACATCACAAGCCTTTTCTGCCAATTGCAGTGCTTGCTGACCATTTCGTAACTCATCAATTGTCGAGGTAGCGCGAATCCAAGCCAGATTGTTAAGTAGGCCACTGTCTTTCGGCTGTTGCTGCAGTGCCGCTTCATAGTCGGCGATCGCTTCCTTTTGCTTTCCCATGCTGAGATACGAATCACCGCGACGTCGGAGAGCAATCTGTTGTTTGGGGTCGGAGCTCAACACCTCATCGTACAACTCGATCGCTCTTTTGGGTTCTTTCGCTGCGTCGTAATAGGAGGCCATTTGAAGTTTAAGGTCGATGCTGTCGGGGTTTTGTCTCAACAGCGATTGCAGGTCGCCGATGGCTTCATCAAATTTCCCCTGCGCTGCCCCAATCACACTGCGCAGCAAAATGGCTTGAGGCATGTTCGGCTGCAGTTTCAGCACGCGATCGACATCGCCTTCAGCGAGATCATATTGAGATTCGCTTGCTCGCATTCTGGCGCGGGTCATGAGTGCAGCGATATCTTTTGGCGCGATTCGGATTGCTTGGTTAAGGCTCTCGATCGCCTCCGTGATCTTGCCATTTTCCTCCAGGATTTGCGCTTTTAAAGCGTAGGGAATCGAGGATGATGGTTGGGTGATAATCACTTGGTCCAGATGTTCGAGAGCCTTGTCGAATTGTTTCATCTGCTTGAATGCTTGCGCCACGCCTTGATGGGCCGAAAGATCTTTTGGGTCATTTTCGAGGAGAGTTTGGAAATCCTCCAATGCTTTTTCGTAATCTCCTTGCGTTAAGCGGTAGAGGCCACGTCCTCGCCAGGCTGGCATATTTCGTGGGTCGAGTTCAATGGCCTGGTTGAAATCGGCAAGCATTAACTCAGGTTTCTCTGCCAAACCACCTCGGACGACGAGCGCCTTCGAGAGTTGTTCCGGTTCAGCCGCCAATAATTCGATGGCCTGGTTAGCCGCTTGTTTGGCCGTTTTGCGATCGCCACCTGGTAGAGCTTGCAACTTGGCAATCAGCAACTGGGCGCTTCCCATCTTGGGGTCGATCTCGATGACTCGATTGAGATCCTTCATGGCGAGCCGTCTGGCTGCCGGCCAACGTGGGTCGATTGGGCGTTGGTCAAAAATCAGTCGTCCGAGTCGTGAAGCGTGTTCGTAGAGCGTTGCGGTCAGCAGGCCGTGGGCATAGGTCTTGTTCTCATCATCCAGACCTTTTTCGAGTGCTGACTCACATAATTCGATGGCGGATTCAAGATCTGCCATATTTTTTGCGGTGAGCTTCTTGAGGGTTGCCTCATCCAGATCTTCTTGACCGGGACCCTCCGCCCACGCCTGGGGAGCGAGGCAGCACATGCAGCAGATCAAGAATAGGGAACGGAGCAGATGACGGTGCATCGATATCGCTGGATAGTGGAGTGACAATGGGTGTAAGATGGACATGGATAGCTCCCGGAAGATTGGCGTCGACAACACTTGCCATCAAGACTGTAACCGTCGCGGCATGACCCCTGCTCGCCGGCCCATTATGCCGCAGTGCCGCTTGCAAGGCTATCCGAATTCAACGGCTGAAGCTGTGGAGTCGCGGTAAATTCTTGGTTGGTGTTAAGCAGGAACGTCGGATTGTGTCCAGTTTCCGTCCACATGGCGCCACATTGCCCCATTGGGATTTTTGTCTCGTAGGCAAGTGGGCAAACGGTGGTTACGTACATTGTCATAGCAATGCAAGGCGGCAAATCGGTGAATTGAGGCGGGAATCCCAACTGCCGTGAAGCCTGGATGTCCGGTGGCGGGAAAGGGTCCGCCATGATTCATTGCGGCAGATACGGCGACTCCGGTTGGCATTTTGTCATTTAGCAATCGGCCGACTCGCGTTCTTAGTTGCGCCGCGAGGCGGTCGTAGGCTCCATCATCCGCTCCTTGGGAATCCGAGTAGATGCAGCCTGTCAGGTTGCCTTCAAAAGAGCTCACAATCTTGGCCGCTTGCTCTTCGTTATCAGCGACAATGACGAGAGAGCAGTTTCCAAAGGCTTCCGTTTGGAACGTTTCGCTTGCCTGGAGGTAGTCGCTACCGGTGAGCTTCAAAAGGGTATTGGGGCAGCTGTATCCACTGGGAGCAGTTGCAGTGCCCGCAGCCAATTTTTGGGCGCCTTCTTGTTCGAGAACATGAATACTGGCAACCAAGTTTTCTTGGACGCTTTTTGACAATAATATTCCGGCAGGTGCGGATTGGTATTGTTGCTGCAAGCGATCGAGAAATCCGTCTGTCTGTTCACCTGCCATCAAGACAGCGATGCCAGGGCTCGTGCAGAACTGACCGGTTCCCATCAATCCGCTCGCTGCCAATTCGTCAGCGATTTCATTGCCTCGTTCAGAAACGGCACCCGGCAGGATGAACACCGGATTGACACTTGAGAGTTCCAGGTAGATCGGCTTACCCACTTTGTCTGCGGCCGCCTTCAGTTTGAGACCGGCACTGCGACTGCCGGTGTAGCCGGTAGCCCCATTCCGCGGATCTGCGACGAGTCGTTCACCGTCGCTATGAGATAATCGGTAGATCAGTTGCACGGTCGCAGGTGGCATGTCGGTTGCTTGGATCGCATCCAAAGCTGCTTCGGCGAACAGTCGTGTGGTTGCGGGATGGGAGGAATTTGCTTTTCCAATAATGGGGTTGCCGGCAGCGAGAGCGGCTGCGGCGTCACCGCCTGAAACGCTGCCGAAAGCGAAGGGGAAATTGTTGGGACCGAACACGCACACGGGGCCCAGTGGACCATAGTGGGATCGTATGCCGGCTTTTGTGTCGATCGTGGCAGTGGTCCAGGAACCGTCTCGCGTGGCGGCTGCTGCAAGTCGTAATTGATGGGTCGTTCGAGGTAATTCGACGTTAGCCAATCGGGGTGCCTTGGGGAGCGCCGTTTCCTGATGGGCGGTTTCCACCAGCGCTTCGCTGCGATTCTCAATTTGCGAGGCAAAGTTTTCCAGGAACGTTGCAATTTGTTCCGCCGGTAGTTTTTTCAACTGGTCAGCAGCAGTCGTTGCCGCGTCGAGAGCCATTTCGCAATCTTGCCATTTGCTGATCGGATAGGCTTCGGGGATGGTCTCGCCCGTTTGCGGGTTGTGGGCACAAAAAGTGTCAGTGGATTCTGCGGGCCGCCACTGACCATCGATCAAAACAAGTTGACTGCTCATGCGTCGGATTCCTTGGCGCGTGAAAGGCAAATTAGGGAAAGAAAGATTGATGGCGCGTGGCGCCTTGTCCGGATTTATCCCTGCACAACGAGGTTCTTAAGCGTGCCAACACCATCCATCGAGATGGCAACTTCATCACCAGCTTGCAACGTAAAGGAGCTGTCGGGCACGATGCCGGTGCCGGTCAATAAAAACACCCCTTGGGGAAACGAATTGT
The DNA here is from genome assembly GCA_029243025.1 of Pirellulaceae bacterium. Lineage (NCBI taxonomy): Bacteria > Pseudomonadati > Planctomycetota > Planctomycetia > Pirellulales > Pirellulaceae > Pirellulaceae bacterium. The sequence continues at coordinate 327,622 of JAQWSU010000030.1, forward strand.
CGCGTCCGAGCCACTGAATAAGGTCTTCGAACGATCGGGCCATTTCCGCGACGCTCGTCGATTCCTCGAAAACAGATCGCGATTCTCGTGTGACCTCGAGTTTAATACCAATTTCTTGCCGCGGGGGCATCGCTTCGGTCAAAGTGATGCAAGGACCTAGGCTGCAGCAGTGGTCATAGACTTTCGCCTGCGGCAAGTAGAGCGGATTTTCACCCTCAATATCTCGGCTACTCATGTCATTGCCGATGGTGAAGCCGACAAGTTCCAGACGGGAGTTGAGCACCAGCGTTGCCTCGGGCTCAGGCACATTCCAGTGCGAATCCTCTCGGATGCGGACCGTTGCATTTGGGCCGACCACTCGATGGGGGGTGGCCTTCATGAAGAGTTCCGGTCGATCTGAGACGTAGACTCGATCGTAGCAGGAGGCTGCTGCTTCGGACTCTTCCATCCTGGCAGCCTTACTCCGTTTGTAGGTCACTCCCGCCGCCCAAACTTCTTGAGAGTCGATGGGAGGCAGTAGTTTGACATCTTCGAGATTGACCTGGGTTGAGTCGTCTCGCAGGAAGTCGATAAGTGGATGGAGATCGTCAGCTTCGAGCAATTCGGCGAGTGATTTTACGTGACCCGACTCGAATCTGAGTGGATGAACCACGTTATCCGTCGCGACGCCAACCGATTGTCGGCCGTCTCGGCCTTCGTATTTATACAGTTGCATGATGAACCTCAGTGCGTTGTTCGTGTGGCATCATACTGTCTTGAGGACAGGGTGGGGTAGGACTGCGCACCGGAGCGACCCACAAATCCAGGCTGGTTCATGGGCCGATTGATCGGTGATCCGTGGTTTCTGCCCGATCAGCAGGAGCAGGCAGCCGACTCTCCCTCAAAAGGTTGTTGGCGATCGCCTTTTCCATCGGATCTTTGCAGGCTCACCGTTCCCGAGAGCGCACAAAGAAGCTCGACGGTTTGGGCCGTCGAGCGAAGGGGTGGCTGACGGGGCTCGAACCCGCGACTTCCAGAGCCACAATCTGGTGCTCTAGCCAACTGAGCTACAGCCACCACGAAGTAACCAAGGAGTGTACGCAACCTGGCCGTTTCGGTCAACGGCCCGTCGTGCGGAGGCGGGTATCAGTCGCCGGTCGGGGCTGTCACAAAAGGAAATGCATCGTCGAGATCTGCCTCCGACAGTTCTACCAAAAATGGGGCGAGTCGCTCGACGATCACCTCCATCAGCTGTTTCCCCTTCTCCGCCGTCGCTTGGTGCGGGTAGGCGGCCCCGGAATTGGTGGTCAGCAAGTGCCAGGGTCGCGTGATGGAGACCCAGCCCTCTTGCAACGCTTTAAATCGTAAAGGGGTGGTTCGGCCATCATCCGCATCGAGCGATCCATCTGCACTTTTTCGGACGAGATCCGGGAAATAGGCTAATCCGAACGAGGTTTCCATTTCTCCCGCATGGTCCTCGGCATGGTCGAAGATTTTGTCGTATTCCTCGGCAAGTGCGTGATACCAGTTGCAGAGAAAAAGATGGGCTTCTGTTTTTCCGTAAAGCTGCCGCAGCAGCGGCTTCATCTCGTTGCCTCCGTGGCTGTTCAGAAGCACGACCTTGCGAATGCCGCTTTTGACAAGTGATTCGACGAGATCTTCGATGACTGCAAACAGTGTTTGGGGATTTAGATTCATCGCCAAGGGGAATTCACGCAGATTGGTTTCGGTCCCGTAGGGGATTGTGGGCAGAAGGACAACTTTTCCACCTTGCTCATGTGCTGCGCGACAAATGTGCTCGCCAACGATCCGACCTTCCAGCACATCTGTACCATAAGGCAAATGCAAGTTGTGGGGCTCTGTTGCTCCCAGCGGCAACACGGCCACTTCATACTTCTGCTGTTTGACGGTTCCGTAAGAGGTTTTCAATAGATTCCACGACATGATTGACTCCATCGACGGTAAGTTGCTGCAGGGTCGGTTGCTGCCGATTGAACAGGGCATTGTCGGGTTTGAGGTAAAGCGGACCAAGAGGGTAGGTCGACTTTTTTCCGAATCGGTATCGGCGGATGAGACGGGTCGTGAGAAGGAAAGCGACCATGCTCGTCACAGCATCATTCGGACTTATTTTGCAGCATCTCTTGTAATTGCTGCTGGCCTGCCGGGGTCACCTTGGTTCCCGATAGATCGACTTCGCGGAGATTTGCGTGGTTGTGCAGATGTCGAATTCCCTCATCGCTGACTTCGGTTCCGGTCAGCCAGAGAATCTTGAGATTGGGGAATTTGGCAATCATGCTGAGGGCGTCGTCGTTGATGTTGGTGTGCGATAGATCGAGATCTTCCAACTGGAGAGCAGGCGCGAGTCTGGCCACCGTTTCGTTTCCAATTTGAGTCTGTTCAAGGCTCAACTGAATCAGGGATTCTGCGGTTGGTAAATGAGTTGTTCCCAGGTCGCTGATCTTTGTTCCTTTTAGATCCAGCCAGACGAGCTTTTCGAGTCGCTCAACTGCTTGGAGGCCTCGGTCGGTGATATGCGTCGATCCGAACGCTAGATTGTGCAATCTGACTGAGGGGTCGAGCATCAATAAGTCGGAGTCGTCGACGTTGAGGAAGTCATGATATTGTTGGTCGATCTGACTGGGATTGTCGTCTACGAGTTTTGCCAGAGCATTCGCTTTCGTCTCTGGGGCATAGACGCTTGTGATGTAATCGATGAATGCTGAGCGACGTTGGTCGTCTTTGCCGTTCATGAAAAAGTGGGTGAGTCCGGCGGCTTGGCTGTAGAGCTTACGGATCTGAGGGTCTTGTTGCAGGTCGATACGTCCCAAGGCTGCGAAGCGATCGAAGGGCACATAAAAACTTTCTCTGAGAAAGCGGTATCGTGCGAATTGCAGGCGATCTGACTCAATCCCACCCAGTGAAGCCAGGTTGTTTGAATTCTTGAGAGACTCCATGTAGAGGGCGATTCCCTCAACCACCCAGAAGTGTGCTGTTTCGCCAACCCGCGATGGAGTGCGTTTTTTTTCTTGGAATAATTGATGGGTTGCTTCGTGACGCCAAGTCGATTGATTGGATTCATCACCAAAGAAAAAGGCGGTACGAGACGGGGCGTGATAATAGCCGAGCGTCATCTGAGCGTTGGGCTCTATCGCCTTCACGAATTCCGTATATTGAATCCGATCACGGAAGAGCACGACTTGGTGCTTGGCTTTACTTCGCAGCGTGAGAGGGCGACCAGTGAGGGCTACTTTGAGCGCAGCAGGACGACTCCAATAGTCAAAAAACAATTGTCGCCAAGCCGAATTCAGCTCTTCGAGTGTATCGGCCAGCTTCTTACCCGCGGCTTCGCCTCTGTTGGTCGTAATACGAAAATTGGGCGTGTCGATTTGCAGGTAGCTGCCAGTTTTCCAACCGTATTTGGGATGGGTGCGTTGTCCTGGACGAATGCGGGCCGCTCGGTTTTTCGGCATGTTTAACAGGCGGGTAGCCTCTTTGTGATCCGGGATGTAACGCAGGACCTCGTGAAGCCATCGGTACGCCTGCCCAGCCTCGTCTGCTTGGATCGAGCGAACGGCGAGTTGAAAAATCTTTTCACCAAAGATCTGTTGAACTCTGGCTAATGCCGCATCATCCACCGCAGGTTGATTTGAGTCGTCGCCTGGCGGAATGAATAGATACAGACGCGAAGGATCTGTCGGGAGCAGTGCCTTGCGACGGTGTTCACGCTGAGTCTCGTTTTGACTCGCTTCAATGAGACTGTGAATTGCCTTGTTGAATTGTTGGTTCAGCCGTTTTCGAGCCTCGCTGGGCGCTTCATCAGCGTGGGCCGGAATGGCGGGCGCTAAACATGCGCCGATCATCAAGCTGATCATGCCTGTGAGAAACGGATCTTTGACTCGTGTCGTTGCCAACCAAAGCTCTCCTGCCGTTCCAAGATTGAAACGTCTGCCGTTGCCCCTTATCGCCGTTGCCCCTTACCTCAGTGTACACTGCCCGCACTGGATTGGGTGGTTGGGTTGCCTTGGTACGAATTGAGATTCACGGGTGAGGACATGCGAATTCTCGCGATTGAGCCCTATTTTGACGGTAGCCACCGAGCTTTCCTGGAAGGGTGGCGGGATCATAGTCGTCATGATTGGACGGTGCTTGATCTGCCAGGCTACAAATGGAAATGGCGGATGCGCCACGCGAGCTTGACCCTGGCGAAGCGTGTTGACCAACATGTGGACGAGGGTTGCGAGTGGGATTTGCTGTTCTGCAGCGACATGTTGAACCTGCCGGAAATGTTGGGCATGTCGAGGCGACTCCCCCGTGATTTGCCATCGGTTGTCTATTTTCATGAAAACCAGCTCACCTATCCCTCGCGACAGCCTCGTGACTATCAGTACGCCTACTCGAATTTCTTGTCCGCTTCACGAGCAGATCGAGTTTGGTTCAACTCAGAATTCCACCGAAATGAATTTCTGGACGCAATTCGTGAATTCTTGCGGAAAATGCCTGACTTTCAGCATCTGGAGGCGGTGGATGCGATTCGTCAGAAGTCCGCCGTCCAGAGCCCTGGAATTGGCGTCTGGGACACAAAGTCCCGCCAATTGGGGACGGCGCTGAGGATTTTGTGGTGCGCACGTTGGGAACACGATAAGAATCCGGATCAGTTTTTTGAGGCGATTCGTCGGTTAAAAGCCGCTGGGCACCCTTTTCGACTTGGGGTCATCGGGCCCTCCTATCGGGAGATTCCTGGCTGTTTTGACAAGGCACGGGTTGAGTTTGAGGCTGAGATTGATCACTGGGGCTATCAATCCTCTGCATCCGACTACCGGAATGTCCTGGGTTGGGCGGACGTGGTGGTCTCGACCGCAAATCACGAGTTTTTTGGGATGAGCGCCGTCGAAGCGATCTCAGCAGGTGCTTTGCCATTACTTCCACAACGTCTTGCCTATCCGGAGGTTGTGGGCGCGGACGACCGCGATGTGCAACGCGAACATTTCTATATGGGGGCGTCGGCAGAGCTTGCGGCGCGCCTCGGGAAATTAGTGGGTCGTCACGAAACGGGGCAACTTTGGTCGGGAACCCGTGAAACGCTCCAGACGCGGATGCAACATTTTGCTTGGTCCGAGCGATCGCTTGAAATGGACAATTCTTTGGCTCAATTAGGAGCGATTGAGTAAGTTCTTCGCAGATCTTTCTCGGGAATCGCTTCGCTAATTGAAGGCAAACAGGCTATGATCATGGGGTCTTGAAATCTGCGGGGAGGTGCAATGTTTTCGAGTAAGAACTGTGTGGACGGCCAGACGCATTCATTTTCGGCGTCAGGCAGCCAGATTATCGAAGCGAAGACGGGCCAAATTCAGCGACCCGACTCGTTCCGTTTGCGGCAAGCGCATTTGTTTGTTTTGGCTGCCTTGGTAGCCAGCGTGATTTTTGTTCCACAGTTTCTGATGGCATTTTTGATGTTGATTCTCTGTGTCGTTCTGTCCTTGATATGCTTTGTGTTCTTGGTGCAGATGCCGATGCGATTTTTTGTTAGTCGGCTCAAAAATCGCACCCGAGCCGAGACTAAGGCGGAAGCCCAGTCTCGCTAAAGCGGCTGTTTCCACTCAATCGGACTTCCGATTTGTTGCAGATCTTGGCAGCGGATTGAGTCGGGCACTCTCGGTTGTCGTTTTCCGCAACTGTCCGTCTCGGCGGATTCCGTCATTCGCACTGGGTTTCCTGACAGCGGAGAATGGTGGATAATGTCCAGCTTGTCGGATCTCCGTGAAGCCCTCGATTGAAGCCCTCGATTGAAGCCAGAGTGGTGACGTGGTGATCACTTTTGATTTAGATGACACGATTGAGTTAAGGGGATTGTCATGTTGAAGCGACCACGTTTCTGTTTGCTTGTAGGTTTGTTCCAACTGGCAATGGTCCAGATGTTGATGGCGCAGGCGGCTGAGTTACCTGCCCAATTGCAAACCCCTCAGCAGAAAGCGGGCTATGGGATCGGGATGTCGATCGGCACCAATTTTACGCGTGGCGGTTTGGATGCAACAACGATCGATTTGGATGCTGTACTCCTTGGCATCAAGGACGCGTTAGAATCGAAAAAACCGCGACTCGAGCAGGCGGATATCCAGCAGGCGATGCAGCAAGTGGAGCAGATGGCTCGAAGTAAAGTCGAAGCAAAGATGAAACAGCTCGCCGAGAAGAATCGTGTTGCCGGTCCACAATTTATGGAACGATATAAAGCAGTTGAGGGAGTCCAATCACTCAAGGATGGAATCCTGTATAAGGTGCTCAAGAGTGGGAATGGACCGACACCCAAAGCTACTGATTCGGTAAAGACGCATTATCGCGGTCGGTTGGTCGACGGGACCGAGTTTGACAGTTCTTATAAACGGGGTGAGCCTGCCGTCTTTCCGGTCGACGGTGTTATCAAGGGGTGGACCGAGGCGTTGACGAACATGAAGGTCGGCGATAAGTGGCAGATTGTGATCCCGTCGGAGATGGCTTATGGGGCAAAGGGAAGTCCACCAGTCATTGGTCCCGACTCGGTGCTTGTTTTCGAGATTGAATTGCTTGGAATTGAACCGTCACAACCTGGCCAGTAGTGAGAGTGCCGTTGGGATGCTTTGATGCAGGCACTCGCCTGATGGCAGCTGAATCGGTCACTTAGTGCTGGTTGAAGCTGTGATTGAAGGAAGACTCTAGTTTTTTAAGGTCGCCAAGCGAATGGGCGACCTTTTTTTGTCTTGCGGCGGTCGGACGCATAAAATCTGTCGCCGATGCAGCAGGTATTAGGTTGCGTCGGAAGTGCCGGGACGCGCGGTCGATCAAGTTTCGAGCTAGTCAGGTCCAGCCAATCGTTGCAATAGCCAGTCGAGTTGCGATTGTATCGATTAAAAGGCTGTTCCACGGTCTGAACCGGGGTTGATTTCTTTGACCGAGGTCAATTCGTGACCTATATTCACCTGGGCCGAGAGCACGCCTTTTGCTTTCCCCAACTATGGTTAGAACAAATCCTGAAACGGCGCGATTAGCGACCCTCATCGATTTGTCACCCGACTCAGCCTCGCTCCCATTCTTCTTTCGGGCTGTGTGACAAGGACGTGAATGGTTGCCTCCGCCCCCAACGGTTGGAAGTGGCTGATGATAAGACGGAATCTCTTCAAGCGGGTGCTGCTCAGTAGTCTATTCCTTTCATCTTCAATCTTTGTTCAAGTCAGTGAAGCGCAACTCGGCTTTTCAGCGTCTGACGCAGTGGCGCCAGACCCGGTTCAAAAAGTGTTGCTCGAAGGCCGACGTCTCGAAAGTGACGAGCGATGGGGCGAAGCACTGAGTCATTACGAAGAGGCCGTTCGTCGATATCCGCAAAACAACCAACTCAAACAACTTGTTTCGCTGACTCGCATGCGTTTCGATCTCGACCGTCGATACGCCGATCAAAGCTACGTTGACGCTCTTCAGCAACTCAGCGAACAACAAGCGATGGATTTGTTTTCGGAAGTTATTCTGAAGATCCAATCGCACTATGTCAGGTCGCCTGACTGGAACGACTTACTTCGGCGAGGAACGAAAGAATTAGAAATTGCTTTGAAGGACCAAGACTTTGTCAGCGTCAACCGAGTGCAGGTTTCGCCGGTAACTCGTGATCAGCTCACGCATCAGATCCAAAATGTTTTAAATGATCGGAGACTGACCGACCGTCAACACGCAGAGGAAATGGTGCGGTGGATCGCTCGCTACTCGGCACGACAACTTGGTATCTCAAGCACGCCCATTATTCTTGAATACATGTGCGGGGCAACTAACTCATTGGACACGTATTCCACTTACTTGACCGGTGATCAGTTGGACGACGTGTACTCGCAGATCGAAGGAAACTTTGTCGGCTTAGGTGTTGAGCTGAAGGCTGATGAAGGAGCTTTGCTGATCGCGGGTGTGATCGCAAAAGGACCCGCCGAGTCAGCGGGGATTAAAGCCGGTGATCGTATTGTGGCGGTGGATGGTGTATCCACCCGAGATCTCTCAACCGATCGTGCCGCGGATCTACTCAAAGGTGAGCAGGGGTCGACGGTTCAGGTGACCGTCGTTTCCCCGGATCTGGCTCCTCGTCTAATCACGGTGCGTCGCGATCGGGTTGAAGTTCCGAGCGTTGAGGACGTCAAGATGGCTGATGCGGCCAGCGGGGTTGCCTACTTCCGCATCAGTAGCTTTCAGAAGACGACCAGTCGCGATGTCGACGCGGCTCTCTGGAAATTACATCGTGACGGAATGAGAAGCTTAATCGTGGATGTGCGTGGCAATCCGGGTGGATTGTTGACCGAAGCCGTCGAAGTGGCTGATCGATTTGTCGTCGATGGAACCATTGTTGCTACTCACGGGCGAAGTGCACGTGAGAACTACGATTACAAAGCACATCGCGTTGGCACGTGGCGAGTTCCTTTGGTGGTGCTGATCGACTCAGATTCGGCGAGTGCCAGTGAAATCTTTGCTGGGGCGATCCGAGATCATCGGCGCGGAACGGTCGTCGGGATTCGAAGTTATGGAAAAGGATCCGTGCAGGGTATTTTCCCGCTGCGATCGGTCAAAGGTGGCGTTCGGCTGACAACAGCCAAATTCTTTTCTCCAAGTGGCCAAGCGATTAGTCTTCGCGGAGTCACGCCCGATGTGGTGATTCAGTCGACGGCCAAGCCGGTTGAGGGAGTCGTCGCGGACAATGAATCCGAGGATGCTGTGATGAAAGCGGGTGTCAAAGTTGCCCAAAACCTGGTTGTGATGCGAGATCGTGGTTCCCGTCAGGACCAATCCTCCACGCAGCAAACGCAAGCATCACGCCAACCTCGTCGATTGCCACAAACACTGGGTTGGTAGGCGTTTTCTCGCCTGAGCCATGCATGGCAGGCCGCTGAGTGCGTTTCTTCTCTGGATTCCAAGGGTGTTCTCGTTATCTTTCCTTGCGGATATCGCCTTGGATCGGGCTGTCCGTACCGCTACCATAGAGCAGTCAGTGTAAAGACGGCTCGATCTCCTAGGCTGTAACCAGGGGTGCGGCTGGTCGAAAGGGCAATGATCCGGCGAACGCTTGGCAGGGATCGAACCTCACACGCAAAATGAGGCATAGGTCCCTTCGCTTACCGCCACCGTGTTTTTCCGCTCTCGAAAATCCATGTTCGTTCGACTCGGCAATCTCATCTCCCGTTATTGGGTTCTAGTCATCCTCGCTTGGGTTGGCGTTGCCGTATTGTCTCGCTCATTAGCTCCGCGATGGGATGACGTCACCGACGATGGCGACTTAGCCTACATGCCGGCTCACATGTCAAGTGTGAGAGGCGAGCAGCTTCTCGATGAAGCTTTTCCTCGCGGTCGTGCCAAGAGTGAAATCGTCGTCATTGTTTCCCGTGATGGGCAGGCCTTGACGGCGGATGACTTGGCGGTGACCGACCAAATTGCGGCTAGGCTAAACAATTTGCACGCTGTTTCGAGTTTTCAATATGCCCAACAGCTTTGGTCGGAAGCTGCCGAGTTGCGCGATCAAGGTGAGGATCAGCGAGCCGATCAGATTTTTTCATTGGCGGATGAATCTCAACGGACGGCGGCTGTTGCTTGGGATGAATCACTGAGATTGGATCCGCAATTTGGTTTGGCGCTCAACAACCGAGCTTTTTACTTGCGCACATTGGGAATGGAAGAAGATGCCCAAAGGGATCGCCAGCTGGCCAGCGATTTTGATCCGGGGCTTGGGTTGGTTGGCGAGACGCTTCAGCCGACGGAGCTGAGTCGTTTACCGATTATTGATATTTGGACCCGTCATAACGAAGTCTTGGGAACCAACCTTCGTAGTCGCGACCATCAGGCTGATCTGGTGATCGTACGGCTGTGGCAGGAATTTATGGCGTCCGACAATATACGATTGCTTCAGGAAGTGGAATCGGCGATTGGTGACGTAACCCAAACGGGGCTTCCCGAGGGCTTGAAAGTTGGCTTGACGGGGTCAGCTGCGGTGGGAGGCGATATGTTGCGATCGGCCGCAGAAAGTATCAGCAATACCGAAACGTACACGATCGTTCTGGTCGTCGTCATATTAACAGTCGTCTATCGTTCTCCCTTACTCGTGCTGATTCCCTTGATCACGATTGTGGTTTCCGTCTTGGTGTCCACAAGTCTTGTAGCTGCCTTGACACAATTGAACGTCATCCCGGGATTTGATTGGTGGAATTTCCGTATTTTCACGACGACAAAGATTTTTGTTGTCGTGATCTTGTTTGGCGCTGGAACCGACTATTGCCTGTTTTTGATTTCTCGTTACCGCGAAGAACTTGCTGCTGGGAAAACACGAGGAGATGCCATCGTGGATTCGCTCCAGGGAGTTGGCGGTGCGTTAGCGGCCAGCGCTCTGACAACGATCATCGGCCTTGGCATGATGTTTTTTGCCGAGTTTGGAAAGTTTCGCAATAGCGGTCCTGCGATTGGACTTTGCTTGGCAGTGACTCTCACGGCTTGTCTAACCCTCACACCGGCGCTGTTGAGGGGAATGGGAGCAGCCGTTTTTTGGCCTTTCGGTGTAAGCCAATCTCGTCGTCGACCTTACTTCGTGGGGATTTGGAATCGGCTCGCGCGAATTATCGTCGCGCAGCCAGGACGAGTCCTCGTCATCAGTTCGGTGGTAATGTTGCCGTTTGCCGTCGTCGGATCACGCGTCGGAGTGACTTACGATTTTTTGAGCGAATTAAGTCCAAGTCGTCCCAGCAAAGCTGGCGCGATGACGATGCGGAAACATTACCCGATTGGTGAGACCGGACCACTCACTTTGCTGGCCAAGACTCCCAGTCGAGATTTGGATCTATCCGCAGGCAAAAAAGCGCTTCAACAACTGACGCGGGATCTGTATCTGGATGGGGTCTTGTCAGTTCGGAGTTTAGATGAGCCACGAGGCGATCGGCCCCGCGGTTATTCGCTCAAGAAAGCCGCTTTGCAAAGTCACCAGTTGACACGGTCCCTCTATCTGAGCAAGGCCAAGACGGCTCAAGAAAAGCGAGGTACGGCCGGTTCTTTGCGAGGAGACATCGCGCGGTTTGAGATCGTATTGGATCACGACCCGTTTGCGATTGAGTCGGCGGAAGTGTTGACGCACCTTGATCACTATTTGCAAACGGAATTGGCAGACCCTGATTCCTATTGGTACCAAACCGAATTTCTTTACGCCGGGACTACTTCGGCCATTCGCGATCTGCGAATCGTGACAGCACGCGATAATATCCAGATTCAGATTTTGGTTGTTTTGGCAGTGCTCGCTGTTCTATTGCTGACCCTACGTCGGCCCGTGATCTGTTTGTATCTGATTCTGTCCGTCCTTTTTAGCTATTACGTGACGCTTGGCTTGACGGAACTATTTTTTCAAGCGGCTTATGGTGAAACCTTCCAGGGACTTGACTGGAAGGTGCCGTTGTTTTTGTTTGTGATTTTGATTGCTATTGGGCAGGACTACAATATTTACCTGGCGACCCGGGTCTTCGAAGAACAAGCCAAGTATGGAATGTTTGGTGGTTTACGACGAGCGATCGTGCTGACGGGCGGTATCATCACGAGTTGTGGGATTATCATGGCCGGCACGTTTGTTTCCATGACAACCGGATCGCTGCGTGGAATGGCCGAATTGGGATTTGCGCTCTCGCTTGGCGTATTGATCGACACGTTTGTAGTTCGGCCTATTTTGGTGCCGGCCTTTCTAGCTGTCCTGTTTCGGCGGCGGACCGCGGCTCCACCCATTGGTGCCTGGATTCAACCTCCACACGCCATGAAATCTCGACGTCGAAAACGGGATCCTCGATTGGTTTCCGATTGAGCGTGCTTGTTCAAAGAGCCGTTCTGAAGGTTTCAGCCTGTCGGCGTTTGAGTCGAATCTCGCCATCGGATCGATCGCACGGTTGGGGAATCTGTGATCTCTCCGATTGAATTCTGGACACAATCGCCTAACATGCGGCTTCTCGGATAAAGGTTAGGGCAGTCGGCCGTCCTGTGAAAAGTGCCGAGTTGAAACCAGGTGGTGAACAAGCTTTGGCAGTCTTCCACGAAAATCCGCCGGCGAAACCAGAAAGCCAGCCAGCCAACTCTGACCAGTGGCAGCAGAGCCACTGACGTTGGTGTTGTGGCAAGATCAGCTGTTACGATGTTGCAAACAACGATTATTGCATCTCGGTCGAACCTGTCGGAAGCCGTGCGGTTTTTGGCGGGCAGCTTGACGTTGGAGGAGCCAGTGGAAGGGGAGGGTTGCAAACGAATTTGCAAAGAATAAAGCCGAACGTTGGCGCTGACCAAGGCGTGGAATCGAGCCCAGGGTTGACGATTTAGGCGAGGAGTTGATGTGAATAAGGCCATCTCTTGTCCGTGGATCGATGCCGAATCTAGAATCGGCTCCGGATATTCAATTGGTTTTCACGGCGGGACCGACCTCGGTCGCCTGACCGATTTGGCATGGACAGTTTAGTTCTTGTTTCAAGAAAGAGGATCACATGACACCCAAAGAAGTGTTGGCCCTGTGTCGAGAAAAAGATGTCAAGGCGATCGACATGCGTTTCATGGACTTTCCGGGCCTTTGGCAGCATTTTACGATTCCGGTAGGTAAGTTAGACGAAGATGTTTTCGAAGATGGCTTGGGCTTCGATGGATCAAGTATCCGTGGTTGGCAAACGATCAACGAAAGCGATATGTTGGTTGTGCCCCAACCGGAGACAGCCTTTCTGGATCCTTTTACCGAATTGCAAACTCTCGCGCTGATTTGCAATATCCAGGATCCGATCACTCGCGAAGATTATTCGCGGGATCCACGCAATGTTGCTCGAAAAGCAGCGAATTATTTGAAAATGTCCGGTGTTGCCGATACGGCCTACTTGGGGCCAGAAGCCGAGTTTTTTATCTTTGATGATGTGCGTTTTGATCAGCAGCCGAACAGCGGGTTTTATTTCCTCGACAGTGTTGAGGGCCAATGGAATCGGGGAACGGATGAGGGGCCTAACCTGGGTTATAAGTTGCGACACAAAGAGGGTTACTTCCCTGTACCACCTGCCGATCAAATGATGGATATCCGTAATGAGATGATGCAAGTTATGGTCGAAAGCGGATTGGATGTCGAGTGCCAACATCATGAGGTGGGTACGGCAGGCCAATCCGAAATCGATTTGCGTTTTGGCGAATTGGTCAAAATGGCTGACGATTTGTTGCTCTACAAGTACATCGTCAAGAACGTGGCGACTCGTCATAACAAGACGGTGACCTTCATGCCAAAACCTCTGTTCAGCGACAATGGTTCCGGCATGCACACTCACCTTTCTCTGTGGAAAGACGGTGAGCCGCTCTTCGCGGGCGACGGTTACGCCGGCTTTAGCGAAATGGGACTCCACGCGATCGGTGGAATCTTAAAACACGCACGTGCTATCCTCGCGTTTACGAACCCAACGACCAATAGCTACAAGCGTTTGGTGCCCGGTTATGAAGCACCCGTCAACCTGGCCTATTCACAACGCAATCGTTCGGCTGCTTGTCGCATCCCAATGTATAGTCCCAGTCCCAAATCAAAACGAATTGAATTTCGCTGTCCAGATCCCAGTTGCAACCCGTATTTGGCTTTCGCGGCGTTACTGATGGCTGCCATTGACGGGATCCAAAACAAAATTAATCCGGGTGAACCGTTGGATAAGGATATCTATGACTTACCCCCTGAGGAGGCGGCGGAGGTTCCCAAGACGCCGGCTTCGCTGGATGAAGCGTTGCTTGCCTTGGAACAGGATCATGAATTCTTACTACGGGGGGACGTATTTACCGAGGATGTTATCTCGACTTGGGTTCGCTATAAACGCGAGAATGAGGTGGACGCCATTCGTCTGCGTCCGCATCCGTATGAATTCTGCTTGTACTACGACATCTAAGATCGAAATCACTTCGACGTTGTTGCGAGTATCGAGGGCCGGTTAAATTGCCGGTCCTCTTTCGTGCCAGAGGCATCGGTCTGGAGCACGTGTGCTACGAATCGAATTCGGTGGCTGTACGTTGGGCCAAGCGCGAGCCGGATTCCGCCAGATTTATCTGATACGGAGCGAGATTTCCTGATGAATCGAAGGCAATTGACGAAATTGGGTGTACCCGAGGATTGCATGAGTCGCGCCATTCAAGCGGTGCAGCGCGCTGTTTCCTCAGGCGAGTTAAAAGGACAGGCCGTAAAGCAGAAAGTCAAACAGGTTCTGAATGCACCGCGGCTTTTTGTCGGTGACTCCTGTTTTGGTGATTTCGCCTCGGAATTGATTGCGGAAGGGTCTCGGCCACAAGTTGATGAAATCAAATATCGAACTTGGGGTTCAAGCATTGATGAAGCTGCTCATGCGCAGATGCGATCGGCCTGCCAAGTTCCATGCGCTGTTGGCGCGGCAATGATGCCAGATGCTCACGTTGGATATGGGCTACCCATCGGTGGTGTGTTGGCCTGTGAAGGTGGGGTCATCCCCTACGCCGTTGGCGTTGATATTGCCTGTCGGATGAAACTCTCCGTCTTGGATATGCCCCCGCGTGCTCTCAAGTCACGGTTCTCATTGTTTCGTGATTCGCTGGAACGAGGAACACGCTTTGGTGTGGGCTGCAAATATAACAAACCCCAGGGACATGCGGTCATGGACCAAGATTGGTCGATTACAAAAGTCACAAGAGAAAACAAAGACAAGGCGGCGCGACAACTTGGGACGTCCGGTTCGGGTAACCATTTTGTTGAGTTCGGCGTCTTGACGCTAAATCAGAAAGACGATGAATTGGGTCTCGAGGCTGGCCAATATGTGGCGCTCCTCAGTCACAGTGGCAGTCGTGGTTCCGGAGCTTCTGTTTGTTCAACTTATAGCTCGATCGCCCAATCACAACTGCCAAGTCGCTACCAAAAACTGAATCGCTTAGCTTGGCTCGATCTGGATTCTGAGGCAGGCCAGGAATATTGGTTGGCGATGAATCTGATGGGGGATTATGCGGCGGCGAATCACGCAGTCATTCATCGAAATGTGACGCAGTTGCTGGGAGCAAACGTCATGGGGGGTGTTGAAAATCATCACAATTTTGCTTGGAAAGAGAGACACCATGGGCAAGAAGTGATTGTTCATCGCAAGGGCGCGACGCCTGCTGCGGTGGGTGACCTTGGTGTGATTCCAGGATCGATGCAAGATCCTGCATTCGTGGTGCGAGGTAAGGGCAATCAGCACAGTTTTCGTTCCGCAGCTCATGGTGCGGGTCGGCAAATGTCTCGGAGAAAAGCGAAGGCAAAATTTAATTTGCAGGCTGTGAAAAATGAGTTGGCCGAACAAGGGATTCACGTGATTTCGGCCGGGGCGGATGAAGTCCCGGCTGTCTATAAAGACATTCTGCAAGTGATGCACGAGCAACAAGATTTGGTTGAAGTGGTTGCCCGGTTTGATCCCCGGATCGTCAAGATGTGTGGTGATGGTAGTCGAGCAGAAGACTAAACACCGAGTATCAAGAATGATTCTCGGAGATCAGCACAAACAGAAATCAATGTAAAAAAAACGGAGCAACCGCGGTTCGCTTCGGTGGCCCCGTTTCTCTGGAATTAGATGTTCAATCGGATGCTACTGGTCGTGCATTGAGCGACGAAGTCGTCGAGAGACGACGCGATGGGGAGGACGTCCCTGACTGAAACCGACGTGGTGATCTGCCGGGTGCACGATCGTGTCGCCGTCCATTACTTCGTTGTAGCCATCGCCGCCGCAGGAATCACAGCCGCCGCAGGAATCACAGCCGCCGCCGCCACACGAGTTGCAACCCCGAGGATAATATCCGTAGATGCCGCTATGGAAGACGTGGTGAATCTTGTGTTTCATGTGTCCCCAGAAGTTGCCCAGGTGGCCGCAATGTCGACACCCTCGCGATTCAACCCAACAGCCACAGTCGTTGCACGGATCACAACAGGCGGGGGGATCGTTCATCCATTCACCCCAATAAACGCCACCGCATCCACCGTTGGTGCCGCAAGCAAGTTTCGTACTTAACAGAGGAAGAAAAAGTCCACTGATACCTCCGCATCTTCCTCTGACGCAGTTGCCACAGCTTCCAGGAAAAGCACCCGGCGAGCATTCATTACAACCACCTGCACAGCCTCCGCAGAGCATATCGAAGCCGGCGTCGCAGTCAGCACAGCCACCGCATCCTCGATCAGGCTCGCCGCCACAGTCGGCGCAACCCCCGCCGCAACAGCTGTCGGTTGCGAGATTGCTGCAGCAACCGCCGTGACCGAAGACTCCCGTCTTGCACATCCTATTCGTGCAGCAACCACTACTGATCAGCAAAACAGTCACCGCCAACAGAGTCAGGCAGCAATTCAGAGCTTGCGTTCGATTCGAGCAACGCATCGGTTCAGAATCCTATGTAAGCAGGCCTTGGTACAGGATGGAGCCCTAGGCTACATCTCGCGTCCAGAGGTATATCGTCGTTAAAAGCTCTGGAATCGAGAAAATCTACGCAATCCGCAAAGATTCACAGGGCCAGGCCGGTAGCTGCGGTTTCGCCCGCTGGCGGGAACACTATATTCATGGCTGGATCTCTGCTTTTTTCTCCCAGCAACCGAGTTTTAAATATTCTTATGAACGATCGACCCGAACAAGAACCAGATGTTGCGAAGGAAAAAAACGCTAGCGACCCGACGTTGGCAGAGGCTTTGAACCGGCACGAGCTATCAATACCACCAGCCCAGATCCAGCGATTGGAAGACTATTGCCAGTTGTTGTGGGCGGCAAATCAACGTCTCAATCTAACGCGGCACTTGGATTATGAGACGTTTGTCATCCGAGACGTCATTGATTCTTTGGCTTTAGCAGAGCAATTGTCCCCCGATTTATCTGTCCTCGATGTGGGCACGGGGGGTGGGGTACCGGGGATTCCGCTCGCTATTTTGCGACCCGATCTCCAAATTTCGCTTTGCGATTCATCTGGAAAGAAGTGTGAAGCGGTCGCTGAAATCGTTCAGCAGCTTGCCCTCTCGCTGCCCGTTTATCAAGACCGTGTCGAAAATGTTGTGCAGATCGCAAAGTTTGATGCGATTGTGGCGCGGGCGGTCGGACCACTTTGGAAAATCCTGAAATGGATGGAGCCACATTGGAATGAGTTCGGCTGCCTGGTGCTCATTAAGGGGCCAAAATGGACGGAAGAACGACTCGAAGCGAGACACAAAGGTTTTTTGAAACCGTTGGAAATTCGCCGGCTTTCTTCCTACACTACGCCTGGACATCACGGCGAGAACGTGATTCTCGGAATTATGACAAAAGTTGAGGCCAATAGCGTTAAGCGGTGAGCTACTCCCCCCTCCAAAGTTGGGTCGTTCGTATCGCTGTAATCGGCATGACGGATTAAATTGTTGCGATGTTGTTAGAATGGGCTGGTTTCGTAGACTTTTTGTGTTCGTGAGTCTGTGAGCTTAAGTCCTCCGTCTTAACTGACCGATACATTTTGATGTTGTCCTTCTCTATCACCTCTCATGCATGTGTAGATTGATCTATGTCTGGTTACAACCTCACTCATCTGAAGCAGCTGGAAGCGGAAAGCATCTATATCATTCGGGAAGTCGCCGCCGAGTTCGAGAATCCAGTGATGCTGTATTCAATCGGCAAGGACTCGGCTGTGATGCTGCATTTAGCCATGAAGGCTTTCTATCCGGCCAAGCCACCGTTTCAATTGCTACACGTGGACACCACATTCAAGTTTCGCGAGATGATCCAATTTCGCGAAGAGTATGCTCGCAAGGAGCTTGGTCTCGATGTGATCGTGCACATCAATGAGGAGGGGCGAGAGGCGAACATCAACCCGTTCGATTACGGGAGCAAGAAATACACGAATGTGATGAAGACGGAGTCGTTGCTTCAAGCACTCAGCAAACATCGATTTGATGCGGCCTTTGGCGGAGCTCGTCGAGACGAGGAGAAGTCCCGAGCGAAGGAGCGAGTCTATTCGTTTCGAGATCAGCATCATCGGTGGGATCCGAAGAATCAGCGTCCGGAACTGTGGAACTTGTACAATGCCAAAGTGAATAAGGGGGAAAGCATTCGCGTATTTCCCCTCTCCAACTGGACTGAATTAGACGTCTGGCAGTACATTCACCTCGAAAAAATTCCCATTGTGCCGTTATATTTTGCTGCGATGCGGCCAGTGGTCGATCGCGATGGCGTATTGATCATGGTTGACGATGATCGGTTTCCGCTTGAGCCGGGAGAGACGCCCGTCGAAAAATTGGTTCGTTTCCGCACGCTGGGATGCTATCCGCTTACCGGAGCAGTGGAATCCGACGCGACCACTCTGCCAGAGATTATTCAAGAGATGCTGCTCACCAAGACTTCTGAGCGGCAAGGGCGAGTCATTGATTATGACCAGTCTGGTTCGATGGAAGAGAAGAAGAAGGAAGGTTACTTCTAGTTTCGTTCACCGATTGTCGCTTCGAACCGTAAATATTCGTGTTTTGAGCAGTAATCAAGCAGTAATTCGAATTCGAGAATTATCGATTCAGCCTCTTTTATTTTTAGGCTTTAGCTATGTCACACCAATCGGAATTGATCGCAGAAGATATTAATGCTTATCTGGCGCAGCACGAGCGGAAAGAGCTTTTGCGTTTCCTCACTTGTGGGAGCGTCGACGATGGCAAAAGCACCTTGATTGGTCGTTTGCTCTATGACTCGAAGATGATCTACGAGGACCAATTAGCTGCGGTTCAGCGTGATTCGGCAATTCATGGCACAACGGGTGGGGATTTTGACCCGGCCTTGCTGACCGATGGTCTGAAAGCAGAGCGTGAGCAGGGGATTACGATCGATGTTGCTTATCGGTATTTCTCCACAGCGCGACGAAAATTTATCATCGCAGACACGCCTGGACACGAACAATACACGCGCAACATGGCGACAGGGGCCTCGACGTGCGATCTCGCCATTATCCTGGTGGACGCTCGCCACGGAGTTGTCGAGCAGACAAAGCGCCACAGTTTTATCACTTCATTACTTGGCATCAAGCACGTACTGGTCGCCATCAACAAGATGGATTTGGTTGATTACAGCCAGGAAGTTTTTGAACAGATCAAATCGGATTACGCTGAATTTGCTGCCCGTATGTCAGTGGAGGATTTGCACTTCATACCGATGTCTGCCTTGCTTGGCGACAATGTTGTCGAAGCGGGCGATAATATGCCTTGGTATGAGGGCGGAACTTTAATGCACATGTTGGAAACGGTCCACATTGCGTCGGATCGAAATCTGATCGATTTCCGCTTTCCAATTCAATACGTAAACCGTCCAAATTTGGATTTCCGGGGTTTTTGCGGTACGGTCGCATCTGGCATTGTCAGGAAGGGCGACGAGGTGATTGCGTTGCCGTCGCAGAAATCTAGCCGCATAAAAGAGATCGTCACGATGGACGGGAATGTGGATGAAGCATTCTCGCCGATGTCCGTCACTCTCACACTTGAAGATGAGATTGACGTGAGTCGTGGTGACATGTTGGTGCATCCCGCAAACATGCCTCGATCCGAACAAAAGTTTGACGCGATGATCGTTTGGATGGACGAGGAACCTCTAGTACCTGGTAAACAGTATGCGATTAAGCACACGAGCAAAGAGGTGGCTGGAACAGTTGACACGTTGCGTTATCGGGTCGATGTTAACACCTTGCGACGGCAAGATTCCCCGACTCTTAAATTAAATGAAATCGGTCGATGTCATTTGACATTGAATCAGCCGATCATGTATGACGGCTACCGTCGCAATCGCGGAACCGGTGCCTTCATCGTGATGGATCGGCTCAACAATACCACCGTGGCTGCTGGGATGATTCTCGATCGAGTGACGACCGATGATCAGAATGATTATTGGGACGATGCGTCGACGAATCAGCACCTGCGTTCCTCGACCGGTGAGGTCACGTTGGAAGAGCGTTCGGCTCGATTCGGACAAAGTCCTCTGACCATCCTTTTGACCGGGCTGACGGGTTCTGGGAAAACGACCCTCGCTTATGCGTTGGAACGACGTCTGTTTGATCAGGGCCGAGCAGCGATGGTTGTAGATGGCCAGAATTTGCGGCTAGGTCTCAACAAAGACCTTGGCTTTTCCCAGGAAGATCGCTCGGAAAATCTTCGCCGTACGGTGGAAGTTTCACGCCTGCTAAACGCGGCAGGCATGATCAGCATTTGTGCTTTTGTTGCACCCAACCGGGCGGTACGACAGCGGTTTCGAGAGGCGTTCCCGCAAGATCAATTTATGTTGGTGCATCTTGCGGCACCGATCGAAGTGTGTCGTGAACGTGATTCTGAGGGAATGTATGCCAAAGCCGAATCAGGTGAAGTCGAAAACTTCCCTGGTGTCTCCATTGAATACGAGCCACCACGTAATAGCGATCTGACACTTTCAACGGACAAGATTTCCGTCGAACAATGTGTTGACGAAATCATGGAACTCTTGACCGCTCGTGAGGCTATCGCGTAACTCGTAACTGTGAGCATAAGCAATTCCCAATTCTACGCGACCCATCAAATAGCTCGCTGAGAGATGTCGGGCTCGGGGGGAATTTGTACTGCCTGAGTGCATCGAAGGTCAAGTCTCTCGCAATGTCGACTAATTTCAGTCACCGCATCTTTAGCGATGGAGCTTGTTAGCTCTCTGCGCCATTGGAAATGATGACGCTAACATCGCTGTCCGGATGCGTGCCGGTATCCAGTCGAGCGAGCGATCCGCTCACAATGACGCTGCGAACGACCGACCTATTCTGGCGTATGTCCGGCATCATGCCGCGTAGTTTTTCGGTCTGTTCGAGAGACCAGCCTGGTGACGTCGCAATCTCTGGGAATTCACGCCAGTTGAAATTCGCGATGCGGGATGTCGAAGAAGTGGAGTGTATCGAAGGTGGCGTTTCACCCCTGTCATCCCGCTTTTCTTCATGGCTAAAGGTGAGCTCGCAGCGGAATCTGTAAGCAGCATACGATCCTGCTTTCTGTTTTGGTTAATTCCTGCCGGGCGGGTGGTTGGACCGTTTATCAACTTTAACCAATCCACTCACTCAAGCAGAGTGAGTCGCGATGATTTTGGAAAATGGGTGTTGTTTTTGTAGATAAACAAAGGCGCCGTTGATAGACTGCCAGCCAATTCCCCGATTTGCATTGGTTCTGAGGCTGTTGCTAACATGAAAAAATTCTATCGATATTCAATGTTGTTAGTTTGCTTTTTGGTTGCTGTATCGACCAGTGTTGCTGGGACCTACAGCGATCGGGTGATTTCGTTGGAGCCAAATTACTATTTCCAGCTCAACGAGCCAGAATCCAAAGCGACGCGGGGCGCACTTGATACGATCAGTAATCAGCATTTTGGAAGTTACAAAGGTGTCTATGGAGTCGGTGGTCCTGAGTTAGGCATGCCTGGACCTGATTTTCTCATCGAAGATGGTCGTTGGACAACCTCGGATGAGTGGGGTGAGCGAGGGAATCTGATTGAGCTCATCGGGCTCGACTCGGACAACACAGCCCATGCGAGCAACAATGCGGCCCAAGTCGTATTAGGTCCTCATGAGGGTTTTGGAGCGCCTGCGATGACTGTCGCGATGTTCGTCCGAGGTGGGCCGACAGAAGGTGGAGATCGTATCTTTACTAATAACCTCTTTGACCCGATGCTCAGTTTTCAGATCGTCTCAGGCTTTGACGGTCTTGCTGTGGTGACGAATCCAACTGTCACTTGTTCCAGCGAAATCGATTGTGGTCATCGTGTGTTATCCTTGCCCAAGCAGGGTGTCAGATTCTCCAATTAGGGAGCCGATCATGGGCTCCTGAGCGCAGATAATGCTTGGTGGCATATTGTGGCCACGACCGAGGGCGCGAACCCTGACCAGCGTACGAAAAATATTCGTCTCTGGTTAAATGGCGTCGATCGCACTGAGGATATGTTACCCGGACGGGATTACGGTTATGGGGTCAACACCGATCTGGCAAAGATCGGTGGCCGTTTCCACAATGAAACCCACCCAACAACTCACTCAGGTGCCCAGGATGAAGTTTCGCTCTGGTTGGATCGTGCCTTGTCGGACGAGGAAATTGGGAGTCTCTATGAGGCAGCAATTTCTGCCGGCCCGATTGCGGTGCCGGGTGACTTTGACGGCGACGGTCAGTTGACGGCGTTGGATATAGATCGACTCTCGGATGCGGCTTTGGCTGGCGACAACAAATCTCAGTTTGATCTCAACGGTGACTCTTTGGTCAATCAATCCGATCGTGAAGTCTGGGTTGATGAATTGAAGTTCACGTATTTTGGAGACTCAAATCTCGATGGCGAATTCAATAGCACGGATTTCGTCGTTGTTTTCGCCGAAGACAAATATGAGGACGGTGTCGATGGCAATTCGGGTTGGGGCAGTGGTGACTGGAATGGAGATAAAGATTTCGACTCTTCCGATTTTGTCGCAGCATTCGGGGCGGGTGGCTATGAAATGGGTGCCCGTCAAGTAGCTGCCGTCCCCGAGCCGTCGACCTTCCTGCTCTTCGCGATTGGATTATTGATCTGTCTCGTGCGGCGGCGTTAGATCGGGCACTTGATCTTCTCCAAAAGCTTGATTGCAAAAATTCATTTTCCAAAACCAGCGGAGGTCGCCGATTTACGCGTTGACCTCTACTTCCATGTCTGTCGGGAGCCGGACGAATCGGCCTGCTTCACTCTATCCAGCCGGGTACACGCGTTGGAAGAGCGTTCGGCTCGGTTTGGCTAACAGCCGCTGACCCTCGTTTTGATTGGTCTTAACAGGTTCTGGGGAAAGGACTCTCGCTGATGCGCTGGAACGATGCGTTGTGGAACAAGGTCTGTTTGATCAGGGCCGAGCAGCGATGGTTGTGGATGGCTAGAATTTGCGTCTAGGTCTCACCAAAGACCTCAGCTTTTTTCCACAAGGTCGCTCGGGAAATCTTTGCCGTGCGGTGAAAGTTTCACGTCTGCTAAACTCAGCAGACATGATCAGCATTTGTGCTTTTGTTGCACCCAGCCGGGCGGTACGGCAGCGGTTTCGAGAGGCGTTCCCGCAAGATCAATTTATGTTGGTGCACCTTGCGGCACCGATCAAAGTGTATCGTGAACGCGATTCTGAAGGAATGTATGTCAAAGCTGAATCAGTTGAAGTCGAAAACATACCTGCTGTCTCGATTGAATACGAGCCATCACGTAACAGCGATCTGACACTTTCAACCGACAAGATTTTCGTCGAACAATGTATTGACGAAATCATGGAACTCTTGGTCGCTCGTGAGGCTATCGGGTGACTCGTGTCTGGACTTAGAAGGAAGAAGAGCCGCTTACCTTTTCCAGATAAGCGGCTCTTTTCAGTTTGGTCTATGAATGCGACAGATTCTCTCTGCCGATCGCGGCGATAACTTTGCTGGCCCTGCGGAACGAGTCACAAAGTATACGAAAATGGAAGGGGAAAGTGAGGTCGAGCTGTTTCGAAACGATCTCTTTCCTCAATCAAAAGCATAGCTTATTTCAAAGCGCGTTGATGGTGTTTTTTTGCTCCTCTCGCGCTGCACGCGTTTCGTCATCAAAGACTTTAATGAAACGTCCTCCACTGTCGTACCAGCCGGGATGGAGGAAGCGACACCAGGACAGTTTGAGTACTAAATGAGTGCAGTGGTCAGGACCTGATTCCAGTGAGACCAGTCCGTAACGATGCGTGATAGGCTCGTGATGGTAGAAATCCAAGCCTAAGGAAGCTAAATCTTTGCCGACGACGTAAAACGGTGCCCCTGCCGGTGTCAACATGTCGGTGCATAGTGGTGTCAACGGAATCAGCTTGGGATAGGAAACGCGATCTTGACTTCGGCGCTCATGACCGTTCGACGGTAACTGGCTGAACTGGGCGATTCGACTTGCCACTTCGCGAATTGTTATCTCGCAGCTGGTGGACACCTGAGTCTTTATTGCAGACGGGTTGCGTTGGAGAGATTCCTGGGTGATCAATCGACAGGTTCCTAGACAGGTTGGGATAGGATCGCAAGGGTTATCTGCGAATTGGCGTAGCGGTTGCAGAGTTGAATCGAATCGTCATTCGTGAATACGTTTGACGATTGGACAGCCGATGGGTTTGTGCAGATGAGTGATGGGATCGAGGGTTCCCCTCACACCCAAAGGATTCTTACGTCCTTTTCGAGCGGTTGTCAAATTTCCGCCACGATTACCCTCCGTTTCTTTCGAGAATGCGACCCTGAAGCTCTTTCGAAATCTGGTCGGCCTGGAGATGGTTGCCATGACGTCGCAAGGCAGTGATCCATTTTTGATGCACATAGACATCATTTGCAGTGAGGGGACCGTAATTCGAATCGATCAGCAGGCCACGAAGAACGAGATGAGCCGCCTGAGGGTAGTCGCCTTGAGCACACAACGCGATGGCCCAGTTGTTGATGGTTGCTAACATGTTGACGCGTGCTGAGCTGTCGAACGGATCCAATTGGCAACTTCGGCTTGCCGCTGTGAGTGCCTGGGCATACTGGTTTTGATGGGCGAGCCGAATCGCTTGGTTGTAGTAAAGACGGCCTAGTAAGGCGACATCCGAGAGCTCTTGAGACAAATGGATTTGCGGGATACGCCTGTCATGGGGATTCAGGAGCGTGAAACTGGGGTGGGTCGTCTCAACCAATGGCCCCGCGGGTAGAGGGAGTCGGACCAGCACATGGTTAGGAACAGCAACAGCACGTGCGTTCAGGCCACATTCGCGGCACAGGCAGATATAGAGCAGGGTTGAAGTGATGCAATTGAAATTGCCTGATTGTAAGGTCTGCAGGACGCAATTTGTATTCTCGTTGTAACCGGAAGTCAGAATTTGGTCGTGAAGGTAGCGAAACACGAGTTCCGCTCGTTGGTCGCTGGATGTGTTTGCGGGGATAAGGCGGGCGCACTGTTCCGCGTGCCATTGAAATCGACGTTGCCATCCCGTCGGTACGCGTGCGTCAGGGGCTGTACAGAGCATGGCCGCCTGGAACAACGAAAACTGGTCCAGTTGACCATCGGCCGTGTCGAGAAAAAGCCGATGCTGTGCCTGGGAACTAGCGCTCTGATCCGCTGACGACGTGGCGACGATGGTCAACGGAATACTTAGAGTGAGAATAATGCGGATGATCATTGATGTCAGAATGCCACATCGTGAACCAAAAAATGTTGCCCAGAAAGAATACGTTGCAAAAACGCAACCGGCTATTTTGTGCAGAGGTCAAAAACTGTTTTTTCAGGAACGGTTGTTGCCTTTTCCGTTCGTAGCGGCTGTAACGGATTCTGATGTGAAGGGACGATCGGCTCGTCAGCATGACGACCGGGTCTCTTGTCGATCGCGACTGCGGACTAGCTGCGGGCAGATCGACGGGGCACGAGACTTTGTTTGTCGAGAGCCAGGCGTCCCTTGGATTCTGATCGTTGTAGGAGTTTACCGATTAGTAGATCGGAACTTTCGCTTGGCGAGCAGGGCCTGAGATGCGAACGACCGCAACCCATTCTTGATCCGGATCGGATCCCAGCGGCTGAGTTGGATCGGCGAAAGCAGTCATGCCGTCAATAATCAATAGTGCGGGATTCTTACCCCAGCCCATTTCTTGATTCAGCCACGCTGTTGGAAGAATTGTTTGGCATCCTCCACGCTCTCCATACTCCTCTTACCGCTTGATTTAATTTTCGGAAACGTTGTCAGGCAGTTTGTGCCCCATCTTGTCCCGCTTCGTGGCGAGATAATTTGCGTTGTGTTTGTTGATTGGTGGCATGATTGGAACTTGGTCGACGACCTCTAACTCAAATCCACCGTAGATAAACGCATCTGTTTTCTTCGGGTTGTTCGTCAAGAGGCGGACTTGGGATAGACCTAAATCTTTTAGGATCTGAATCCCGACGCCGTAATCGCGGGTGTCGGCTTGGTATCCGAGTGCCAAGTTGGCCTCGACCGTGTCTAAGCCTTCATCCTGGAGTCCGTAGGCTTTGATCTTATCGACCAAGCCGATACCTCTACCTTCTTGAGGAAGGTAGACCAAAACGCCGGCCTCTTCCCGTCCAATCATATCCAGTGCCATGCGTAGTTGGTCACCACAGTCGCAACGTAGGGAATCCAAAAGATCACCCGTGAAGCAAGAAGAGTGCAGCCGGACCAGAGGATTGCTTACCTTGGATAGATCACCCATCACAAGCACAATTGGCTGCTGCGTTTCATACTGCACTTCGTAAGCAATGACGCGGAACGGACCAAATTTCGTGGGCAAATCGGCTTCAGCTAAACGGTGCACCAGCCGTTCGCTGCGACGGCGATACCGGATCAAGTCTTCGATGGTGATGATTCGTAGATCGAACTCCTCGGCCAATGCGAGTAGCCGGGACCGGCTGGCACGTTCCCCCGTTTCATCGAGGATTTCACAGAGCACGCCGGCTGGTTGGCATCCGGCCATTCTTGCGAGGTCGACCGCCGCCTCGGTGTGGCCGGCCCGTCGCAAGACACCGCCCGCTTTCGCGACGAGGGGTAGAATGTGGCCGGGTCGGACGAAATCGGCTGCCTTACTTGCCGGATTGACCAATTCTTGAATGGTTTTGCAACGTTCACTGGCTGTAACACCTGTGCGAACCGAGTGGTAATCGACGGTAATGGTGTACGCTGTACGATAGGAATCTGGCCGGGCACTCGTCATCGGAGGCAATTCCAACCGATCGGCCGTTTCCGACAGCATCGAACTACACAGGAGCCCCTTGCCGTGTGTAATGAAGAAGTTGATGATTTCGGGCGTGACCTTGTCTGCGGCGCAAATGAAGTCTCCCTCATTTTCGCGGTCCTCCGCGTCCAATACGATCACAATTTCACCGCGACCCACTGCCTCAACAGCGGCCTCAACGGAAGAAAATTCGTCACCCATGGCTGAACTTCCTCTTGTGGGGTGGCAGATGAAACGAGAGAGAGCGTGAAGGTAACTGGGATGGTAACTCGGAAGACCGAATTAGCGGTGCCCAGGCGTTGATCGACCCATTGCTTGGGGATTGTCCGCTAAGTCAGTATAGCAACAGTGCACTTTCTGCGAATGACCTTGAACCGAACGATCAAGACGATGATTAACAATCCCCTTGTGCAGCGACATCTTGTCCCTTGGCTGGCCACCGCTTGGTTTTGCGCGATCACCAACTTGGTAGCACTTATGCCGATGATTCTGCCGTCAAGCGTCCATGCAGACGGGACCATCGAAAGAAATGTCGAATATTTGCGGCGAGAAACGGTTCAACTGCTGGCCGATATCTATCAGCCGACTGGTGATGGCCCTTTTTCGGGAGTATTGATGGTTCACGGAGGCGCCTGGATGTCGGGAAACAAGTCTCATGTCGTTCAGCATGCGAAACGCTTCATGCGGCGAGGCTATGTAGTTGTCGCGATCAATTATCGTCTCGCTCCACGCCATAAATTTCCAGCGCAACTCGAAGACTGCCGTGCTGCTCTTCGCTGGATGCGATCCAATTCAGAGAAATATCGCATCGATCCCACGGAAATTGCCGGATTCGGCTACTCCGCCGGTGGGCAACTTGTCTGTCTGTTGGGGCTGAATCCGTCGGAGGATCATCGCGAGTGTTTGCAGGCGATTATTGCTGGAGGTGCACCCTGTGAATTCCGTCAGATCCCCGAATCTAGCAAAGCGTTGGCCTACTGGCTCGGGAGCACGCGCCGTGATCGCCCTGACATTTATCGGAATGCGTCGCCAACCTCCTTTGTGACGTCGGATGACCCACCCGTCTTTCTGTTTCACGGTGCCAGTGACTCTTTGGTTCGCTCCTCGAGTTCGCTTGATCTGTACCAAAGGCTGCAAGATAAGGGCGTGGAGAGCAAAATGCATATGGTTGCTGATTCGGGACACTTGAAGACGTTTTTCGACCCGGAGTCCTCTAATCTCGCGGTGGAGTTCCTGGATGAGGCATTGGGGTCAGCCGTTCAGAAGCAGGTGGCACCGTGAATCGTACGGCCGCTGAATCGACCGCAAAACCCAACCCAGGGCTCGACCGGGAGGAATATGTTGAGCAGGCATATTTCTTTCAGACGCTGTTGGACCGACTCGGGGACAATATACCCCTGCAGGAAGTGATGGATTCGATCCGACACGAGGTTCTGGCGACCACCAAATTACCGATGGCGATCGATTTTTTGTTGAGTGAACTGAAGCATGCTGGTGGTTTTGGGCTCGCTATGGCCCGCCTCGATCACTACTTCACGCCTTATCAGACGTTTCTGATTCAGCAAGCCGAAGATGAACGCGGGCGATTCGACTTTCGCATTGCACTGGCGATCCTGCAAAAAGAAGCCCAATACCGTATCGATCAGCCCACTCGGGAGGGTGTCTTTCTCTATCAGTTTGAGACCCTTTCTCGTAACCGTTTGGTCTACGATGCCGGTCTCGGAGCGTCGGCGAAGGATCCGATTTTTGACGAGAACTGGAGTGATTGGATTTACACCGTTCGACGGCAAATCGGCCTGGTCGAACTCGCCGATTTGATCTACGTGCGGAGTGTTCACGCTTTGGAACAGGCGCGACGTCGGGGTAAACAGCTGGAAATCGTGCCGCTTTTCGGTGAAAAAGAAGGGAAGATCGCCCTGGCGAATCGAAGTAAGAATCCTTTGCTGCTATTTGCCGCGCTCCAACGCCATCTGGGATATCCGCCGGTGCCACGGCCGAAGCCCGTGGATGAGTCTCAGGATTTGCTCCCGGCAATGGCTCGGCGATTGGAGCGGTTCGAGGCTCGATTGAAGCTGCTGGAGGACGAACAGCAAGGTGGCATCGATCTGTCGAAATTCTACCGTGGTCCGAACGCAGCCGAGCCCTAGACTGATTTCGGGATCGCGCTATTTAGTCGCGAACCTCGGGCGGTGAGGCCTGCAGACTCAGTTCCTCCGCGGCCCTGACTAACCTCGAGCCGAGTTTCAAGATTGAATCGCCACGAAAATGCGGCTCACACACGAGTTTTGTCCTTCTAACAAATTGAGTCGCGTGGTAGATTTTATTTCATCTGATCGGCTGCCGTTGGCGGTACGCCCTCGAGATGGCCGATTAGTGATAAAGGGGAGCCTGAGGTGGGATCGAATCTGATTGGGCTGGTTCGGACACCTTTGTGTTCCCGTGGGCACAAGTTCCGCCCCTGAAACCCTATGTAAGGCGACCAATCGTGGTCTTTCAGCTCCACCTGGATACAGAGAAGGTTGAGCACATCGATCTTTCCGAGCCGTTGTGTGTGGGCCCGGAAATATCGGTTCGAGCTGTGCTTGAAATGCTCAAAAAATCTCGCCGTTCAAATGTACTGATTTGTCGCGATGGCAAATTAGTCGGCATTTACACGGAGCGAGATGCATTGCGGATGATGGCGGCTCAATCGGACCTCGACGGCCCGATTGAACAGTCGATGAGCGTTGATCCGGTGACGATCCAGCCTGGAGATACGGTGCAAGCCGCCATTAAGAGAATGTCTTCTGGCGGCTATCGACGCCTTCCCGTGGTCGACGATGACCATCGTCCCGTCGGCCTGCTCAAGGTGACGGCCATCCTGCATTACATCGTTCAACACTTTCCTCAATTTGTTTATAATTTACCTCCCAGCCCGGATGACACGACAAAGCAGCGAGAAGGAGCTTGATCTGTTTCTTGTTGTCCTTGTCACCCGCCCTCCGCGACAATTGTGTTCTTCGGAACCCTATCATTTCTTTCAATCTTTGATATTTGGCATTCACGATGGCGACATCTACTAAAGATAAATCTGGAACATCCAAGGAAATCATTACGCTTGAATCGGCAACGGTTCGCTTTGCTGGCGACTCGGGCGACGGCATGCAATTGGCCGGGACACAGCTCACGAACACTTCGGCACTTGCTGGAAACGATGTGGCGACCTTTCCGGACTTTCCGGCTGAAATTCGAGCGCCTCGGGGTACTCTGGCTGGCGTAAGCGGTTTTCAAATTCATTTTGCTTCGGAAGATATTTTCACGCCGGGCGATAATTTGAACGCACTCGTGGCAATGAACCCGGCTGCGTTGAAAACCAATCTTGCGGATCTCGAGTCGGGGGGGATTCTGGTTGTTAACGAAGACAGCTTTGACAAAAAAAGCTTGGTTCAAGCCGGCTACGAAGTGAATCCCCTCGAGGATGATTCCCTCGACGGCTATCGGCTCTTCAAAGTAGGGATGACCAAAATCACTCGAAATGCGGTAGAGGGGCTTGGACTCAGCCAAAAAGAAGCGGATCGCTGCCGCAACTTTTTCGCCATGGGGCTGGTTTATTGGCTGTTTGGTCGTGGTCTGGATGCAACGGAACGGTTTATCGAAAACAAATTCGGCACGAAGCCGACAATTGCTGAAGCCAATCGTCGGGCGCTGCGAGCAGGTCGCAACTATGGCGAGACGACCGAGGCATTCGCCAGTAGTTATCAAGTCGATCGTGCCAAACTGCCAGACGGCACCTATCGCAATATGACCGGAAACGACGCTCTCGCGTGGGGCTTCGTGGCCGCATCCAAAATGAGCAAGACTGAACTGTTTTTGGGTTCCTACCCAATCACACCCGCCAGCGACATATTGCATGAACTCAGTCGCTTCAAGAACTTCGGAGTTCGTACCTTTCAGGCGGAAGATGAAATTGCTGCGGTGACCGCTACGATCGGTGCTGCCTTCGGTGGAGCCATGGCAATTACGACCTCCTCCGGCCCGGGTATCGCTCTGAAAGGTGAAGCGATGGGGTTAGGGATGATGCTTGAATTGCCGATGATCATCGTAAACATCCAACGCGGTGGCCCCAGCACGGGGCTCCCAACGAAAACGGAGCAATCGGACCTGTTTCAGGCGATGTTCGGTCGAAACGGTGAGTCGCCGCTTCCTGTCATCGCTGCACGCAGTCCGGCAGACTGTTTCGATGTGGCTCAAGAGGCTTGGCGGATCGCAGTGCGATTCATGACACCTGTGATTTTGCTCTCCGATGGTTACATCGCTAATGGTTCTGAGCCTTGGCGTATTCCCGATGTGGCCGATTTAAAGACGATCGACGTCAAGCATCCGCCAGCCCGCGACGATGACAGCGAACCGTTTCTGCCCTACGAAAGGGATGAACGTCTGGCTCGCCCATGGGCCCTGCCTGGCACCAAGGGGCTCACCCATCGGATCGGTGGCCTTGAGAAAGATGATGTTTCCGGCAACGTCAGTTATGACCCCATGAACCACCAGCACATGACGGATACGCGTGCTCTCAAAGTGGCGAAGATTGCCGACGATGTGCCACTCCAGGAGGTCAATGGAGAGGTGACTGGCGACGTTCTGGTGCTCAGCTGGGGAGGTACTTTCGGGGCTTGCACGACCGCTGTCGAACGGTTGCGGGCAGAAGGTAATTCGGTCTCGCACGCCCATTTGCGATACCTCAACCCCTTGCCGAAAAACCTCGGTGAACTCGTCGGTGGCTTTAAAAAAGTCGTGATCCCTGAGTTGAATATGGGGCAACTCCGACTGCTGATTCGAGCCAAGTTCTTGGTTGATGCCTACGGCCTCAATAAAGTGCAAGGCAAACCGTTTTCAGTCGGTGAGATTGTTGAATTCGTTAGAAATCTGCTCGATTCCTGACTCAAGGCGAACGCCGGCAGTCAGATCACCTCTGTTCAAAGCAGCATTGAAAACACGAGAAGCTGAAAGAAAATACGAAAATGAGTACTGAATTGCCGGTCCTGAAGGCATCCGATTTTGCCAGTGACCAAGATGTGCGGTGGTGTCCGGGATGTGGGGACTATTCGATCTTGGCCCAGATGAAAAAAGTCTTGCCAACGATGGGGATCCCGCGAGAAAAGCTGGTATTTGTTTCCGGGATCGGCTGTTCGAGTCGCTTTCCCTACTACATGAACACTTACGGCATGCATTCCATTCATGGTCGTGCACCTGCCATCGCTTCCGGCTTGAAATCCGCGCGACCCGATTTGACGGTGTGGGTGATTACCGGTGATGGTGACGGCCTCAGTATCGGCGGCAATCATCTGATGCATGCGATTCGCCGAAACCTCGATATCAACATCGTGCTCTTCAATAATCGTATCTACGGTCTCACGAAGGGTCAGTATTCGCCGACTTCACCACTCGGAAAAATTACTAAAAGCACTCCGATGGGCGCCATTGATAATCCGTTACACCCGCTCTCGATTGCGATCGGATGCGAAGGTACGTTTGTCGCTCGCTCCATTGATGTAAATATCAAGCATCTCGGCATGGTCTTGAAGCGAGCGTCCGAGCATCGCGGCACGGCCTTCGTTGAGGTCTATCAAAACTGTAACGTCTTCAATGATGGTGCCTTCGAGTATGCAACGGACAAATCGAGTCGCTCTGATAACACGATTCAACTCGAACACGGGAAACCCCTGATCTTTGGCAAAGATCGCGATAAAGGAATTCGCCTCAACGGGATGGAACCTGAAGTTGTTGAGTTGGGGAAAGGCATCACCGAGGACGATCTCTTGTTCCACGATGAGAAATCGTCAGAGCCCAGTTTGGCTTATCTACTAAGCCGTATGCGACACCCCGAGTTCCCGGAGCCGATCGGCGTTTTTCGTGCCGTTGATCGACCCAAGTACGACGAAGAATTAAACAAGCAAATCGATGTGGCACGCGAGACCAAAGGCGAAGGTGATCTCGAGCAACTCTTTAATTCGGGCGACACCTGGACGGTGACATCATGATTCCTTGTCCACTGTGTGGTGAAGATAACATCCAGGGCGTCGACGTCTGCGATCAGTGCGGCCAACCACTCAGTGACATGCATCTTCCCGATCCAAAAAATGCGGTCGAAATCGGCCTGCTGAATGACAAGGCGGGGAGTCTGGAAACGATCCCGCCAATTAGCGTCGTGGGCGAAACGCCCGTGCGAGACGTGCTTGATCTGTTAGTCAGCGAGGGCATCGGTTGCGTCTTTGTCGTCGATGATCAAGAAACGATTATCGGGGTTTTTAGTGAACGAGATGCGCTGCTGCGGTTGAACACGCAGAGTGCCGATCTGCTCGACCACCCGATTTCCGACTATATGACCGAGAATCCTGCCTCGATTAGAGAATCGACTCGGATTGCCTTTGCGGTTCACCAGATGGATATTGGCGGCTATCGCCATCTACCTATACTGGGTGGTGTGGGTAGCGCTGTAGGGGTGATATCCGTACGTGACATTTTGAGTTATCTTACCAAGAAGTTGGCAGCAGGTTCGGCCCTTTAAAGCCGACCACGTTCCAACGATTATTTTGCCCCCTGGTGCGTCCTCGAAAGCTGGCTTTAGCCGCCTTCGAGGACGCTTTCTTTTGGTAGCGGCGTTTTCCGCGACAGCCACGCCCGGTCTCGTTCTCGAACGGTGGATTGGGGCCGCTTGGCTCCGGCCTTCCCTATCTTGCTCAGGCTGCTTGTTTTGGCAGTGTTTTTGCGTGGCGGTCTTCCAACGGGGGTGGCAGCTTGTGGGCAATACCAGGAAGGTTAGAATCAGGGCGTGCGATTGGGCCCGTCAGAGGGCAGATCGCGTTAGTTGCCGCATCGAAAAGGCGTCTAAGAACAGGGGATCTTATTTCCCGCTGCGGAAGTCATTCTGGCTTGTCGCGTGCTGCTTCGACGTCAACCATTGTGAAGAGAGATCAAAATGCGTATTTCGGATTGGTTGAACGGTCGAATGTTCAACATGGTTCACGGCAACAACCTCGTCTACAACACCTGCTGGGAGGATCCACGTCTGGATCGCGTGGCGCTCGATCTGGGTCCGGATGATCGTGTGGTGGTCATCACGTCGGCGGGTTGCAATGCGTTGGACTATGCGTTGGAAGCACCGCGCCACGTGCACGCGGTCGATATGAATCCTCGCCAAAATGCCTTGCTCGAGCTCAAGCTGGCCGGCATTCGGCATTTAGAATACGAAGATTTCTTCGACATGTTTGGTCGCGGTCGCATGAAAGATGCGGTTGATACTTATCACCAAGTACTGCGAACTTCGATTTCTCCGTGGTCGCAGCAATATTGGGACCGCTGGATTCGGTTTTTTGACAATCGCCATCGTCCTTTCTACTATCGTGGCACCTCTGGCACGTTCGCAAAGGTAATGAATGTCTATGTTGATCGTGTGCTTCGTGTGCGGGAGTGGCTTGATGCCATTTTGGATGCCGCATCGGTCGACGAGCAACGTCGAATTTATGATGAGCATTTGCGTGAGAGATTCTGGACGCGATCCTTAAAGTTTGCGATGGGTCGGAATGCGACGTTATCAATGGTTGGTGTGCCGAAAGCTCAGCGACAACAGGTAGATGACGACTACGATGGCGGGATCGTAAAATTCGTACAGGATTGTGTTGAAGCCGTGTTTGCCCGATTGCCCTTGGCGGACAATTACTTTTGGCGCGTCTATCTTACCGGCGAGTACACGCAAAACTGTTGCCCCGAGTATCTTAAGCCCGAGAATTTTCAACGGCTCAAAGAAGGCCTTGTTGATCGTGTTACGGCCCATACCAACACCGTGGAGGGTTTCTTGGATTCAGCGTCAGAGCCCATTTCACGATTTGTCCTTTTGGATCACATGGATTGGCTTTCGAACCACCACTACCATTTGCTGGAATCCGAATGGGGAGCCATTTTGCGGAAGGCAACGCCCGACGCGAGATTTCTCTGGCGTAGCGGTGGGCTGCAGACCGAATTCGTTAATCAAGCTCGGGTTCGGTTCAACGGTCAACCACGACAAATGGGCGAACTGTTGAAGTACGATCGAGAGTTGGCCGATAATCTGCATGATCAAGATCGCGTCCACACCTACGGAAGTTTTCACATCGCAGATCTTGCGGCCTGACCCTTGCTCCGTTTGCTTCGAGAGAATCTATCGTAGCTGCTTTGGGAAATCTTCGATGGCGTTACTTGCTGACCTGAGAGTGCTGTATCATCTTGCAGTCAAGCCGGTACGTGGCCGTGATCATGCCGAGCGGATGGAGAGTTTCTACTCGGGGCAAGCCGATGCGTACGATGATTTTAGACGTCGGCTGCTCAAGGGGCGGGAGGAAATGTACTCGTCCCTTGAATTGCCCGACGCGGGCGTGTGGGTGGACATGGGAGGCGGTACGGGGTCCAACGTCGAGTACCGTGCTGATGATCTTGAACGACTCAAATCCGTTTATGTGGTCGATCTGTCAAAGTCGTTGTTGGAAGTGGCCGACAAGAGATTCAAGGAGCGGGGCTGGTCGAATGCCCGGGCCTGCACGGCTGATGCGACAACGTTTCAGCCAGAAGAGCCTGTCGATGTCGTCACCTTCTCTTATTCGCTGACGATGATTCCCGATTGGTTTACTGCAATCGAAAATGCTTTACGGATGCTGCGACCGGGAGGCCTGATCGGTGTCGTCGATTTTTACGTCTCTCGCAAGTATCCTCAAGCAACCGCAGAGAGGCATGCCTGGTGGACTCGCCATTTTTGGCCCGCATGGTTTGGCAATGATAACGTCTTTCCTTCCGCCGACCATTTCCCCTATCTGCATGGCCATTTCGAGCCTGTGAGCGTCGGCGAGCATCGTGCAAAGATTCCCTACTTGCCCTTCGTTCGCGCACCCTACTACACGTTTGTCGGCAGGAAAAGCGAATCGGTTTAACCGGTCGTTATTGTGGCCGACTCGATTTACGCCCTTTGCGTTGAAACAGGTGCTTCGCCCCCTCGATAGCAGCTACCATCTGATCGATTTCAGCGAGCGTGTTGTAGAGGTAGAAACTGGCTCGATTGCTTGCATTGATTCCGAGACGCCGGTGCAGTGGCATCGTGCAATGGTGGCCGGCCCGAATTGCAATTCCTTCGCGATCTAGAAGTTGGGCAACATCGTGGGCATGGACTCCGTCGACCGTAAAGCTGACGATGCCCACCTTGTATTCGGGGGCTGGGCCTAAAAAGTGAATGCCACCAATCATTTCTAAGGCCGCGTGAGCCCGTTCTGTTAAGTTTTTTTCATGCTGGTGAATGCTGTCCAGGCCAACCTGATCCAGGTAATCGATCGCCGCACCAAGCCCGATGGCGGGTACGATTGGCGGGGTACCGGCTTCAAATTTTGCCGGCAGGTCTGCCGGTTCGTAGCGGTCCAGATAGACGCGCCGGATCATGCTGCCGCCGCCAAAAAACGGTGGCATCTCTTCTAAAACGTTCTCGCGTCCGTAGAGGATGCCCACTCCGGAGGGGCCCATCATTTTGTGGCCGCTGAAAACCAAGAAGTCCGCACCGAGTGCTTGAACGTCGGTCTTGATTTTGGGAACACTCTGGGCAGCGTCCACCAACGTTTTAGCTCCGGCGGATCGAGCCATCTCAATGATTTGTTGCACGGGATTGGTGGTGCCCAAAACATTCGAGGAGGCGGTGAAGGCTACTAGCTTCGTCTTCTCACTCAATAGTTTCGCGTAGGATTCAAGGCACAGCAGGCCATCGTCCGTTATCGGTATGTGGCGAAGCTTACACTGGGATCTTTCCGCGAGCTGTTGCCAGGGTACGAGGTTCGAATGGTGTTCCATCTCTGTGAGGATGATTTCGTCACCCGCCTGGATATTGGCGTCTCCCCAACTGCGAGCGACCAGGTTGATCGAATGCGTCGTTCCTGTGGTGAAAATAATCTCTTGCGGGGAGGGGGCATTCAAGAATGACTGGACTTTGCCACGAGCTTCCTCATATAAATCCGTACTTTGGTCACTCAGCCAATGAATGCCGCGATGGACGTTCGCGTATTTTTTTTCGTAGGTGTTGACCAGAGATTGGATTACTTGTCGTGGACGTTGTGTGGTGGCCGCGTTATCGAGGTAGACGAGCGGTTTGTCGCCATGAATCACAGTCGACAGAATTGGGAAGTCGGCACGTAATCGTTCGGGATCAAGTGGCAAAGTGGAGTCGGCAACGCTCATTACGATTCTTCTCCCAAATCCGGGCCGTTGAAATCTGGACCCGGATTCGAATCCGGGTCGCTCGCGTCGAGGGGCGAGAAAATGGCGGATTGCAACACGCGCCAGGACAACAGGCAGCATTTTTGTCGATTGGGTGTCAAGCGAGCGCCGAATAGATCCAGCATTTGTTCTGCGCTGAAATCCTTGACGTCATCCACTGACTTGCCATTCATTTTTTCGATCAACATGGAGGCGGAGGCTTGGCTGATGCAACATCCATCGCCGTCGAACCAAACGTCGTGGATTTTACCCCCTTCGTCTAGCTTGAGCTCGATTCGAACAATATCCCCGCAGAGGGGGTTGTCGTCTTCATGGGCATGAGTGGCCTTTTCGCATTGACCCCGATGATAGGGGTCCTCGTAATGGTCGAGCACGTGCTCCTGGTAAAGTTCTTCATCGTTATTTGGCATGGAATTATTTTCAGTTGAAGCTGACAGTCGTTGTTCGGAAGCAGTTAGTCGAGTTTCAGAGAAATAAACCCTCAAGACAGTGTAGAAACGACATCCATTGGGGTCTAGGTGCGAGTTGTTTGAATCGTTGCAGAGAACGCTGAAGTTCGTCGAGATTCGGCTATCGAATTCGCCAGAGATCGTGATCTTGAATGCCAAGTTTCGCTTGAGTTGGCTCGATCTGGTGTTTAAATCGCTTCGCATCTACCGGGTAACCGGCGGTCGGCTTCAAATCCTGGAC
The DNA here is from genome assembly GCA_029243025.1 of Pirellulaceae bacterium. Taxonomy (NCBI): domain Bacteria; kingdom Pseudomonadati; phylum Planctomycetota; class Planctomycetia; order Pirellulales; family Pirellulaceae; species Pirellulaceae bacterium. The sequence continues at coordinate 365,252 of JAQWSU010000030.1, forward strand.
GAGTTCTGCCCAAAAATGATTGAATGCTCGCATGGCCATTTCGCGAAGATACTTGGAGGTCATCGATGCGAGTGCTGATGGCAGGAAGCTCTCTCCGCCAGCTCGAAAGCTGATTTGAATTGGCTGTTGGGGGGTGCCAAATTCGTAGGCACTTTCTTGCCTACCTTCCGCAATGACTCGGACTAGCCCAGACGCGAGGCTTGTCTGCAAAAGTCCACCGTAGCGATTGCGCCCTCCGTGTTTGTCGCAAATGATTTGTGTCGGAGCTGGAGGCAATTGATTTAATTGTTCTGCGACGAGTTCGAGGGTGGTTGCCGATAACAGTGTGCCTTTCGATCCGGTTTGCTCGACTGACCGATTGAACGTCGCAGGAAAGACTGCGGTCGAACGAATGCTGAGCAATTCCACGCCCGCTTGTGTTAATTGACTTTTTAAGTGATCGGTAAGTTCGCCAAGTTTGGCCTGGTCCAGATCGAGCGGGATTGAACATTGGAAATCCTTGTACCAAGGCAGTTCCCCCAGATGTTCTCCGGCCTTTGGGCAGAGGTGCAACCAAAGCTGTCGCCAGTCCGTCGGGCAACTGGTGGTCTGACTAATCGCTGACAAGACACCTTGTTCGAGAGCTGCGAGACCACCGCCCGGTCGATAGAGCGTTTTGGAGTCCGCAATGCTGATGACGTTTTCGTCATCGATCGAACTGCGCGAGACGGATGGACTCAGGGAATCGTAGAGATCACCGTCAAGCTTGCCATCTGCGACTTTCCAAACGGTAGTCGAGACAATCAGCGGTCCCAGATTGGGGCCGTACCCAGCTTCGTCCGTGCCGATTAAGTATGCCATACGGGCAGAGTCGCTGATCCCAACTCTGTCGTCAAGGTGCGGCTATTCAAAAACCAGCATCCCAAAGCGAGCTTCACTGGGGTTGGTGTCACCAGGACACCAGCTTTGCATTCCGGAACCGGGCACAATCCGCTGGATCCCTAAGGCCCATGCGCTTTGCGGGATAGGATTTTTTGAGCGAAGTTGATGCCAAGGGATCGCTGCCTCGATTGTCCAACTTTTAAGATCATCGTGAGCTGCAATATACCAATTCGGATCCCAAGACGAGTCTTCATTGAGCGCATCGACGGCCCAGCCACGGTCATCGATCACCAATTTCCAGTGTGTGCAATAATCTCGGTCTGTATCCAAACGCAAGATCAGTCGGTCGTGGTTGGAGAGATCAGCATCACGTTTTCTGGATTCGGTTGATTGAATGCTCAGGCCGTAATCGGCACGTTGGCAACGAGCTGCGAGATAGAGAAACTTTTCATCCCAGGCCCAGAAAAGTTCGGTGTTCAGATCACCGACCCCATTCGTTTGAACTTTGAGCATCATCGGCGAAGCGGTTGTCCATGTGTCGTCTTTCAATTCACCATCCAAAAATGGTGGCGACTGGGTGAGACGACAGACGTGCAGCGTGGGTGTGTGAAGCTGGTTCCGCTTAATGAGACTGATTTCATTGGCAGCACAGCTCTTCCAAAACGGATCCGTTTGATTTGCGAGTTGGTAACGCCAGAATCTTTCCGCTTCCTCACGACGACCAAGTCGCCGGTGCAAAGCGGCTAGAGGAAAACGAAACATCGGTTCAAAGTAGAGGTCGGGGCGCTTGAGTTGTATCTCTTTGGCCACATTCAATGCTTGGGTTTGTCGTTGTTGAGAGACATTCGATTCCAAAGGGCCTACAGTCGATGCGTCTCGGCCTTGGGTTGGTTTCTCAAAGGTCGCCGGGCGAACTCCTTTGTCGCTCTGCGGTACTTGGAAAGCCGCCGTGGCTAAATGTTCGATTTGGTTTTCCGTTGGGAGCTTCCAATGTTGTTGACCTTCTTCACTGGAGAGAACGGTGAACTGCAGCAGCGAGGCCGATTCGGCGAATCGATGTTTCGGCATCTCGGCTACTTGCGAAAGCAAGGCGAACGAATCAGCGCTTTGTCCTTTGGCACTGAGTTGCATCGCCGTCTGGTACATTAGATCACCCCGGTCTTGTTCAGGGAGGTCACGCAACAACTGAGTGGTTTGCTGCAGTTGGATTGGCCCTTTTGTTTCTGCATTGCGTAACAAGCTTTCGACCGTTCGCCGTTGTTGAGCATGACGTTGCATTTGCCGGAAATTATCGTGAATGTTCAATTCGATTCGATGCATGCGTTCATCGCGAGAAAGTGTCGCACTGTCGAACAGACGTGAACGCTTTCGCCGGTTTCGAGCGACACCATCGTGACCGACAATGTCAAACAGCAAAAGTTCTGTGCTTGGTTGATAATGCGAGCAAACAATCGAACGAGCTTTGGTTGCTAAATTGGCGTTGGATTGACCCATCGACAACACCAATCGTGAATCGCTGACACGATACGCTTGTTCCGATTCCGTATTCGTCCGAGTAGCGATTTGTCGAACTTGCCATGGTTTCAATCCACCAAAGTCGATTTGGGACCGATACGATTGTGCATCGGCGGCTTGATCGATCGCATTGCGAACCAGGTTTCGACTGAGTTCAAATGCTCCTTGGGCCCGTTGGGGATGATCGGCGATCAGCACCATCTCCGGACGATACAAGCGAAATTGGCGGACCAGGTACTCCGTCAGTTGCTCTCGACTGCTAGTGCCGATCGCAAGATCCCAGTTCTTCGAGATTTGGGCGGCGGTCAATTTGAGTTGTGGATCGAAAGTGGGTAGCGACTGGATGACATTTGCACCGGTGCACGAAACGGATGTTGCCGCATCATAGAGGCGGCTCGCAATCGGAACGGTTCCGGCACTTTGGTTTATCGGGGCGGGACCGCTCAAGACTTCAATCGAGGCGAGGAATCCCTCCCCTGCGGTGGCTTGCGCGAGAAATTCCCAGGGTATATCGGCAATGTTGCTGACGATTGTGGTGACTGCCAGCCGTTGCGGTCCGCCGTTTTGGGTATGCCAAGTCGTGCCGCCATCGGTTGTCGCGAGGATGGTGCCCATCGCTCCGACTGCCCAGCCATATTTTGCATCAGCAAAGTGCAAGGCAAAGATAGGTAGACTCTGGCCTGTCTGTTGCACCTCCCACGATCTGCCGCCATTGTTGGTATGCAGGACGTGACTGCCAGGAACGCCGGCAATCCAAGCCTGTTGGCCCTGACCTGCCATTGCCAGCCAATCGTATTCGGCTAACCATTGATCGGGGACCAAGTTTTCAGGTTTCGACCAGTTGGTTCCACCATCGCGAGTCAATCCAATTCGACCTTGAGTTCCACAGATGATTCCTTGTCTTGCCGATTGCATGTAGAGTTGTCTTGCTAAGGCGCCTCCTAAAGGCGCTTTCGACAAAGGTGTTAGGCGTTGCGATTCCATGCGAGTGAGCCTGCCGTCACGTTCGATCAACAGGCCGTTACCATCGGGATTGAAACTGGCGAAGATGCCGCCACTGGTCTTACCCGAACACGGTTTCCAATGCTTGCCGCTGTCTTCCGTGCGATGAACGGCAGACGGGTACATCGCGGAGGGATGCCCAGCCACAATCCCTCGCTGTTGATCGAAAAATTCGACCTGAGTCAGCCAGGGTAAAAAATTGTTTTCCTGTTTGGTCCAGGTTTGTCCCCCATCATGAGTTTTTAGCAAGACGCCCAACGTTCGGTGGGTGTAGGGAACGGTCTGACCACCGACTGCCCAGCCATGATTCTGGTCCAGGAAATGAACGGATTCCAAGCGACAGTCGACAGAACTCGATTGGAGGTGCCAAGTCGCTCCACCATCGGATGTCTTGAGAATCGTGCCTCGGTCGCCGACCGTCCAGCCGATTTGAGCATCAATGAAACAGATGTCGTAGAGATTTGCATCCATTCGAAATGCTTTTGGCCAGTCGGCATTCGCCGAACCGTTCTGCAGGGCGATGACCGCCGTAAGCAAGCAAAGAATCTGCCGCATCGATCGTCCTCCATGATAGATCTAAGGCTGGATTCTACAGCAGATGGGCGTTGAACTCGAATGGCAAAAGCAGCTGATCTGCGAAAAGCTTGGAGGACTTTTGCCCGATAATCGACTGCTTGCAGCACGGAAAAGCCCGTTTTGCACTCAGAGTTGAGTACGCACGAATGAAGCGAATCACGGCAGATGGATTCGGGAAATAGGGAGGGTGATTCTGCGAAAAGCGGGCGACGGGGTTCGAACCCGCGACATCCAGCTTGGGAAGCTAGTACTCTGCCAATTGAGTTACGCCCGCAGTTTCCCCTTTTTTGGGGGGGGATGAGCCTCCACAAGTGTACCAAGGGTAAATAAGCTTCTGCAAGCTTTCTGATTCTCGTTCGACTTGCCATCAATTCACTCCTTCGACTACACTTCGCCGCTATTTTTTATGCTCGATTCCCAACCCCTGACGAGCCTTGGGTTGGTGTTTGGGGTAAAATTTCAGGAGGAGATGTCACGTGAATCTTGCTCTTACGCTTTTCTTTTGCACCAATCTGGTGGCTGCCGATCCCACGGCCTCCAATTCGATTGCGGTCGATACGGTCGTCGTCTGTGATCCCGCCTTGCGCGAAGCGTTGGAGCCATGGGTCCAATATCGCCAACGCCAGGGGCACGAATTTGCCTTTGTGACTGACCTTCGCAGTGCCGATGAGGTGCACGCCTCCATTCGCCGGTTCGCCAGTTCCGATCGCTTGCGGAATGTGGTGTTAGTTGGTGATGTTGGATCTGATCGCCAGGCGGGCGGGGTGCCGACCGAATTGGTGAAAGCAAAAATCAACGTGAAGTGGGGTTCGGAGTCGGAAATCGCCAGCGATAATCGGTTTGCTGATTTAAATGAAGACAACGTTCCCGATTTGACGATCGGTCGGTTGTCGGCTGACACGCCCGATCAGTTAACGCGGATCGTTGAAAAAATCATCGCTTACGAGCAGTCCCAGGCTTATGGGCCATGGCGCCGGCGAGTCAACTTTGTTGCCGGAGTCGGTGGCTTTGGTGCGATTACCGATGCGGTTTTAGAGTCCGCTACACGGGCGTTCATCAGCCGAGGTATTCCGAATGAGTTTCGGACGTCGATGACTTATGCCAGTTGGCGCAGTCCCTATTGCCCGGATCCGCGAACTTTTCGCCAAGCCGTGCTTAATCGACTTAATGAAGGGTGTCTTTGTTGGATCTATATTGGGCACGGATATCGTCATGGACTTGACTGGATCCGCGTGCCGACGGGGCGTGCTCCTATTTTGCAAGCGAATGATGTCGTTCATGTCCAGGCTCAACAAGGAAGTCCCATCGCTGTTTTTCTTTCATGTTATGCCGGAGCTTTTGATAGCCCGGAAGATTGTCTCGCCGAGAAGCTCTTGCGACGAAAACAAGGCCCCATTGCCGTACTCGCCGGTTCTCGCGTGACCATGCCTTATGGCATGGCTGTAATGAGTAATTCGTTGATGCATCATCTCTTTCAGCAGCGTCAGGCGACCATGGGGGAGATTGTACTCGCCGCCAAACGCGAACTGGCTGACCCGAAGCCAAGTGGGTTTAATCGCCGCATGCTCGATACACTCGCGATGGCGATCAGCCCGAATTCCGACGATCTGGAAGGGGAACGACAAGAACATATTCAGCTCTTCAACTTGCTGGGGGATCCGCTGTTGCGAGTCAAACATCCGCAAGAATTGGAGGTCACGACGGCTCCGACTGCCGCACCTGGCCAATCGTTAACCATTAGCTGTCGTTCGGCTGTCACCGGTGATTGTTACGTTGAACTGGTTTGTCAACGCGGACAATTTACCCACCAGCCGACCCGTCGAACCCAATTTGACAGCACGCATGAGGGCATGAAAGCCTTAACCGCTGAATATCTGCGAGCAAACAACGATTGCTTCGCACAGCGGAAATTCAGGGCAGAAGCGGAATTGTTTGAGACTCAGCTTACGATTCCCCAGCATGTGGTTGGACGCTGTCACGTGCGAGTCTTTGTGGCAGGAGAGCAGGGTTATGCGATGGGGGCGGCGAATCTGCGGGTAGCCAAGCCGCAACCCCCGCTGGCAGGGACGAGTGATAGCACGAAAGCTGCACCTTGATTCAACGTTCGCCTTGGACGACCTATCCTCAGCCGTTATTATTGTGCGTCACGACTCATTTTTAGATTTCATGGGGTGCCCAGCACGCCCTTGGCTCAAGCTGATTAACTTTTATCGTTTCATTAAGGAAGCAGCATGTCGGAGTTTCGGATAGAACGTGATTCGATGGGGGAAGTTCAAGTTCCCGCGGAGGCTTATTACGGCGCCAGTACTCAGCGGGCTGTTGAGAATTTTCCAGTGTCCGGTTGGAGATTGCCACCACGGTTGATTCACGCCATGGGGTTGGTCAAGTTTGGTTGTGCCGTCGCCAATCGAGATTTGGGGAAATTGACCAGTTCCGAAACTTCACCGCTGACGGATGAACAAGTTGAGGTTTTGATCAAGGCTTGTCGCGAAGTCGCCGACGGCAAGTTGGATCGCGAGTTCCCCATCGACGTATTTCAAACGGGTTCCGGCACCTCGAGCAACATGAATGTTAATGAGGTGATTTCCAACCGAGCGGTGGAGATGTTAGGTGGTGATCGATTTGCCACCGAGAAGCAGATCCATCCTAATGATCACGTCAACATGGGGCAGAGTACGAACGACACATTTCCAACATCGATTCATGTTGCTGTCGGAATTGAAATCAAGCGGGATTTGATCCCTTCGCTCGAGAATCTCAGAGACCATTTGCAGCAGAAGGCTGCCGCGTGGGACGAGGTGATCAAGATCGGACGGACCCATTTAATGGATGCGACTCCCCTGCGACTCGGTCAGGAATTTGGTGGTTTTGCTCGCCAAATGGAACTCTCCGTTGGGCGGGCCCAAGATGCACTCAACGCTATTCTCGAACTCCCGGTGGGGGGCACAGCCGTTGGGTCTGGGATCAACACGCACCCCGAATTCGGGCGGCGCGTCAGCGAAGCTGTGGCGGCCGAGTCGGGTATTGATTTTGTCGAGGCGGTTAATCATTTCGAAGCGAATGCGCAACGTGATGGCTTGGTGAGCTGCCACGGTCATTTACGCACCATTGCGGTGACACTGATGAATGTGGCAAATAACATCCGCTTTCTCGGAGCTGGCCCACGTTGTGGCTATTACGAAGTTAAGCTACCAACTCGGCAGCCGGGAAGCTCAATCATGCCCGGCAAAGTCAATCCGGTAATGTGCGAAAGCGCGATGCAGGTCGCCGCGCGGGTGATGGGTAACGACCAGACCATTGCGACCTGCGGGGCGGTGGGTGGGCAGTTCCAGCTGAATATCATGATGCCCGTTATGGGGCAGACTGTCTTGGAAACGGTGCAACTGTTAGCCGGTGCAAATCGCGCGTTTGTCGATTTTTGTGTCATGGATATGGAAGCAAATGAAGAAGCCTGTGAGGCGGCTGTAGAGCAGAGTCTCTCGATGGTGACGAGCCTCAATCCGTTGATCGGCTATGAAAAAGCGGCCTCGTTGGCCAAGGAAGCCTTTGCGTCAGGAAAGACGATTCGTCAGCTGTGCCGAGAAAAAGGTATTCTGCCGGAAGCAACGCTCAAGGAGGCACTTGATCCTTGGAGCATGACTGAGCCGCGGGAGTAATCTCAGCGGCAATTGGAAAACGGAGGTTCCAGTGATGAAACGTACGGCTCACAATTGGTGGACTCAGGGATGGGTATTTATCGCCTGCTGCATGATCTCTTCATCGTTGATCGCACAAACTGGTGCGGTCCAGGGCATCGTCGCACGACCAACATCTGTCGGGCCAGCAATCGGTATTCCGGCTGCTGGAAATTCAGCCAGGCAACAAGTTGATGCGCTCTACGCTCAAGCGACCACGGCAAAAACAGCCGAGGAACTGACTCAGGCGTTGGGACTCGCCAAGCAGATAACACCCGAAGATCCGCAAACCCGTGACTATCTCAAAAATTTGACCGCTTGGCTTCACAACCGTCGCGGTGAAATGTTGACCCAGTTGGCTCACGAGCAAACGAAGGCCGGCAGGCCAGCTGAGGCGGCTACGCTTGAAGAACAGGCCGTGCAAGACTTCACCGCCTCGATTCAACTCAAAGCCAACGGACGGGCTTTCCACAATCGGGGGGTTAGCCTTGCGACTCAGGGCAAGTTTAAAGAGGCCATTGAAGATTTCAGTCAATGTTTGGCCATGAATCCGTCCTACGCCAATGCGAGATTCAATCGAGCGGAACTCTATCTCGAATTGGGACAGTATGAAGATTCTGAAAATGACTACTCCATGGTGATCAGTGCTCAACCGACGGACTCTGCAGCTCTCATCGGACGCGGCCATGTGCGGTTCTACCGAGGTCAGTTCGAAGATTCTTTGATGGACTTTAATGATGCGATCGTGCGTGATCCGGGAAACGCACTTGCCTATGCTGATCGAGCCGATCTCTATTCCTATCTTGGCCGCTGGGAACCGGCTGCACGCGATTATCGGATGGCAATCCGGATCGACGGTAATTTAGGGCGGGCATACCAGAGTGCGGCTTGGCTGATGGCAACCTGTCCCGATGATCGATTTCGAGACCAACAGCTGGCTCTGAGAGCCGCGAAACGGGCGATCGATTTGGAGGGCAGTCGAGACTACCGTTATCTGGACACTTTGGCAGCGGCCCAAGCCAACGCGGGACTTTACCCTCAAGCCCAACAATCGCTTCAACAGGCACTCCAGGCGGCACCCAGTGAGGTGGTCGTGGAGCTTGAGGAGCGAATGACGTTGTATCAGGCAAATCGGCCTTATCGTGACGTTCCGCGCTGACCCCTACGGTTGGTTCAGCTCACCAAAACTGCCAAGATGATCTGAGAATCTTCTTAATAGGACCTTTTCGGATAGTCGAAATGGATTAAGATGATGAGACCCACCACTTATAAATATTAGTCGTGCCATCCCGGGAGGGCGGTGGTCGAGCCACCTGCCGGTGCCTCTCCGCGCGACATTATCCGAATGTTCCCATGCTGTTCCGGGCAACAGGACCACTAGCTGCGTCGTTGCCTCCACCCGTAACCCTTTTGATGTTTGATAGAGATTCGATGGATCTACGCAAGATTCGAAATATTGGTATTTCAGCCCATATCGACTCCGGGAAAACCACTCTGAGCGAGCGCATGCTGTTTTTCACTGGACGGATCCACAAAATGGAGGAAGTCCGTGGCGGTGGTGATGGAGCCACCATGGACCACATGGATCTGGAGAAAGAGCGTGGAATCACGATCACCAGTGCAGCAACAAGCGTCCAATGGGACGGGTTTGACATCAATTTGATCGATACCCCGGGCCATGTCGATTTCACTGTGGAAGTGGAACGCAGTCTGCGAGTTCTGGACGGGGCCGTGCTGGTGCTCTGTGCCGTCGGAGGCGTGCAGTCACAGTCGATCACCGTTGATCGTCAGATGAAACGTTACCACGTTCCGCGCTTGGCTTTCGTAAATAAGATGGACCGCACGGGTGCTGACCCGGCTGAGGTAACCAATCAGTTACGAGAAAAACTCAGGATCGATGCGGTCATGATCCAGATTCCGATGGGTGCCGGCGAACAGTTTGAAGGCATTATCGATCTCGTCTCGATGAAGGCACTCTATTTCGATGGCAATGACGGCGAAAACGTGCGAGAAGAGCCGATTCCGGCCGAATACGCTGACGAAGCCACGACTGCTCGGCAGCAAATGCTTGAGTCGCTGTCAATGTATCGTGACGATCTGATGGAACTTTTGCTGTCCGAGGAAGAAGTCAGCGAAGAACTTATTCACGAGGTACTACGCGACACAGTCCAGGCAGAGGAAGTCACTCCCGTGATGGTGGGTACCGCCTACCGAAATAAAGGTGTTCAACCCCTACTGGATGCCATCATCCGTTATTTGCCTTCTCCGTTGGATCGCTCGATCTCGGCGAAGGACTATTCGGATCCTGATAAAAGCTTTGAGCTTGAACCAGACTCCAGTAAGCCGTTTGTGGGAATGGCGTTCAAGATTGTTGACGATCCTTATGGTCAACTCACGTTCACGCGGGTTTACCAAGGCAAGATCGAAAAAGGTCAGCAGTACTACAATCAACGCACCGGCCGCAAGGAACGCTTTAGCCGAATCCTACGAATGCATGCCGACAAGCGTGAAGAAGTGGATGAGGCAGTTGCCGGGGATATCGTGGCGATCATGGGCATCGACTGTGCCAGTGGTGATACCTATGCGTCAAAACCCAAGCTTTGCACGCTGGAAAACATGTTCGTGCCCGATTCAGTGATCAAAGTCGCTGTCAGTCCTTCGCAGCGAGCTGATTCCGACCGACTCGGCAAAGCCCTTGCTCGTTTCCGTAAAGAGGATCCGACGTTCCGCGTTATGACGGATGAGGAAACCGGCGAAACCTTAATGGCGGGGATGGGTGAGTTGCACCTGGAAGTATATGTCGAACGAATTCGGCGGGAATACAACGTCGAAGTCGAAGTGGGAGCCCCCAAAGTAAGTTACCGTGAAGCTCCGACCCGTGGGGTCGACTACAACTACAAACACAAAAAGCAAACCGGTGGTTCAGGGCAGTTTGCCCACATTGTCGGGCGGCTTGAACCGCTTGAGGATGATGCCGAAGAGGCTTTTGTGTTCGAAGAAAAAGTCGTGGGAGGGCGCATCCCGAAGGAATACATTCCATCTGTTGAGAAGGGTTTTCGAGCAGCCTTGCCGAAAGGGCCCGTGGCCGGCTTCCCAATCATTGGAGTGAAGACCTTCTTGGGAGATGGCTCGTATCATGATGTGGATAGTTCAGATATGGCTTTCCAAATCTGCTCTCGAAACTGCTTCAACGAGACATTCCTCAAGGCAAAGCCAGTTTTGTTGGAACCGGTAATGAAAATGGAAGTTGAATGTCCCGTCGATTTTCAGGGTTCGGTGACCGGTGATCTCATCAGCCGTCGAGGCATGATCATCTCCACCGAAATGCAGGGAGAAATCGTTGTGATTAGCGCCGAAGTTCCCCTTTCGGAAACCTTTGGTTACTCCACCGACCTGCGTAGCCAGACACAAGGACAGGGCACCTTCACGATGGAATTGGCTCGTTACAAGCGAGTTCCTGCGAAGATTCAGGAAGAAATCATCGCCGAACGAAAGAAGGGCGAACTGGTTGGTTCCAAGTAAGCTGACAACATCACTTAACTCGAACGAGGCTGAACTCAGCCTCGTTTTTTTTGCTAGCCACCAAGCGGATCGCTTTCGAGAGGAGACTCAGAGCTGGAAACCATGCTCTGCATTTGAACGGTTTCACACCTGTGTCGTCGCTGCACGGATGGCAGCCCGCCTTTCTACCGCTGCAAGGTCCGCTCTGTGATCGGCGGCAGATCAACTATCGGTCGAACCACTTCTTGAAAGCGTGTACAGTGGTTGCCCGTCCAGCCCGTGCGATCGACGTCGTCAACGGGATTTCTTTCGGGCAAACGGCAACGCAGTTTTGGGCGTTTCCGCAAATTTGTAGCCCGCCCGGTCCACTGAGTGCTTCCAATCGCTCGGAGGCTTGAGATTTGCCAGCCGGGTTGAGATTGAATAAGACCGCTTGGCTGATCGCCTGAGGGCCAAGAAATGCGGTGGAATAGGCTTGGTCCTCCCGCTCCTTCAGCGATTCCTGCGACTCTCCGGCCTGCGGTTGAATCTCAACTTTTGTGTACTGAGGACAAGCTTCTAGGCAGCAGCCACAGCTCATGCACTGACTGAGCGGATAAATCTGTTCTTGATCGTTGCGGGGTACCAGGGGTCCAGGACCCAAGTCGTAGTATCCATCGGCGTTGACCCAGGCTTTCACGCGGCTCAGAGCGTTAAACATTCGACCGCGGTCCACCACCAAGTCACGTACGACGGGAAACTTCGTCATCGGTCTCAGTTCGATCTCCTGCGGGTTGTCGTCGAGCAGTCGGTCCACTATCGCGGAGCAGGCTTGTCTGACACGACCGTTGATCACCATTGTGCAGGCACCGCAAACTTCCTCGAGGCAGTTGCAGTCCCAGGCCACCGGTGCGACTGTCCGGCCATCGGCCGTTTCCGCCTGAGCTGCGACGGACTGTAGGACGCTGATGACGTTCATGTCCTGTTGGTGAGGCACGCGATGACGTTCCCAGTAACTAGCCTCTCCGGGGCCGTTTTGGCGGAGGATGCGGACTTCAAATGAGTGGGGTGTGGACTGCCCATTTCCAGATGCAGAAATCATGCTTATCGTCTCTATACTCGGGGTCAGTTTCAGCTTCCAGCTTTGACGGTTTGCTCAGCGGGTTTTGCGCCATTCTCGACTTTGGCAGCACGTTGTTTCCATGCTTGCTCGATTGCCTCACCTCCCACCAGGCCGTAGAGTCGAGGACGTGGTGGAATGAGTGATACGTCAACGTCTTCGTAGGTGAGGTCAGGGTGGCTACCGTCCCAACTAGCGACGGTGGATTTGAGCCACTTTTGATTGTTTTGCTCGAACGCATCACACCAAGCCTCGGCTTGGCGGTCTCGCTCGGCCGGATCTTGGGCTTCGATACCTTGGCGGGCAAAATCCGGTTTGAAGTGTGCACCGCGGCATTCGTCGCGTTGTCGAGCACCTTTCAAAATTGCTTTTGCGATTGGGAACATGTCGGACAGAGCTTTGGTGAATACGACGTTTTGGTTTGTCCACTGTCCCGTGTCTGAGAGGGAGCAGTTTTGGGCTCGGTCACTCAGCTCGCTAACCGTTTCGTAAGCCTCGTCCAGGTTTTTATTGTGTCGAACCACCGTGCAGGCTTTGGTCATCACATCCCCAAGCTGCTGGTGCAAAAGATAGGGATTCTCGCCCTTTGTGGGGCCTGAGAGCAGTTGCTCGTGACGTGCTTGCTCCCGCGACTCAGCTTGTTCGAACAGAGAGGAAGGCTGATCGGCTGCCGTGCCTGGCGCGTTCTTAAGCCAGGTGTCGATGCAGGGGGCGACAAATAGCCCTGAAAAGATGCAGCTGAGGAGCGAATTCGCTCCCAGGCGGTTGGCTCCATGGTACTGGTAGTCGCACTCGCCGATCGCATATAGTCCGGGAATGTTCGTCACCTGATTGCGTGGCGATCCAGGTTCGAGTCCACCGTCAGCAGATTTTTCGTAGTCTGCCCACAATCCGCCCATGCTGTAGTGGACTGCTGGGAAGATTTTCATCGGCACATCACGTGGGTCAACTCCCTGGAATTTCTCGTAAATCTCGAGGATGCCTCCAAGCTTACGATCCAGTTCGCTGCGTTCGATATGGGTTAGATCAAGGTAGACACATTGTCGAGTCGCGTCGACGCTCAGACCTTCATAGACGCACACATCGAAGATCTCGCGAGTTGCGATGTCACGCGGGACCAAGTTGCCGTAGGTCGGATAGCGTTCTTCCAGAAAGTAGTATCGTTCGGCTTCGGGAATGTCTCTCGGGTCTCGCGGATCCTGAGGAGTTCTCGGCACCCAAACGCGCCCCCCCTCACCTCGTGCTGACTCACTCATCAATCGTAGTTTGTCTGCGCCAGGAATGGCCGTGGGATGGACCTGGATGAATTCGCCGTTCGCGTAGTTCACTCCAGACTGAAAACATCGACTTACCGCACTTCCATTACACGCCATCGACATTGTCGAGCGTCCGAAGATTAAGCCGCAACCACCACTCGCGACGATGACCGCGTCGGCAGCAAACGATTCGATTTTCATCGAGACAAGATCCTGAGCAACACAGCCTCGACAAACGCCGGATTCATCAACGATGGGTGCGAGGAAGTCCCAGAATTCAAACTTTCGAACTTTGCCTTGGCCCTCCCAGCGGCGAACCTGCTCATCCAACGCGTAGAGTAATTGTTGCCCTGTGGTCGCGCCGGCGAAGGCCGTTCTTTTGAAAAGTGTACCGCCGAATCGCCGGCGATCGAGGTAACCTTCACCCGTACGGTTAAAGGTAACCCCCAATCGGTCCATCAAATCGATCACCTTCGGCGCCCAGTAGGCCATCTCTTTTACCGGCGGTTGGTGCTGTAAGAAATCACCTCCGTAGACGGTATCATCCAAATGTTTCCATTCGCTGTCGCCCAGTTGACGCGTCTGATCATTGCAACTGTTGATGCCACCCTGAGCGCAAACGCTGTGAGAGCGTTTCACGGGGGTCAAGCTCATCAAATCGACGTCGATCCCGATCTCGGACAGCTTCATCGCAGCCGACAAGCCGGCCAGTCCGCCACCGATGATCATTACGCGTTGCTTTGCCATTGAGACAGCTCCAGTTTTAATTATCTACTGTTCGGTCGGTGAGATCATTGAAAACGAACAGAGTCCGAGTCGCTTCCTGCGTCGGCTTGTTCCGAGTCCGTCGACTTTGCCTCCTGCTCAGCGTCGATCTCTTCCTCCACTTCCTTCAATTCGGAGGGCGAATACGTCTTGTGCTCCGCTTCGGCCCTTTCCGGGTTGAGCTCACCCGACGCAACCCGCGCGTCGTACATCTCTTCTTCTACCTTGAGGGCGTCACCCACTGGAATGGTCTTGGTCCCAGCCAAAGCAGCGAGACCAACGACGGCCAAACCGACCCCAAACGCACCACAAACATAGTTCGCCCGACGTTGGGCGGCAGGTGTGATCCAAACCCCCCAGGTAATTCCCATTGTCCAGATGCCGTTCGCGAGGTGGAACACACAAGACAAAATTCCAATCGCATACAACACTGGCACAAGTGTGCCTTTCATGGCCAACGCCAGCGAAGTGGCCGCATTGTAGGGGCGGAAATTCGCACCGTTTAACGGATGCGCCACTTTGTCAAGCCAGCCTTCAAAGTGGAACCAGCCGTGCATGTGAAACACATGCCAAACAATGAAAACAAAGGCAATCATTCCGGTTGCCCGTTGCAGGCTGTAGCGGATGTTGCTGCTGCTTTGATAAGTGCCGCTGTTCGGGAGCCCGCTACGAATGATCACGACGCCTAGAATGGCGTGGAACAAAATTGGCGTAAAAATGAAGCCCCACTCGACTAGCGGCAGGATACGCCCCAGGCTGTGGATACGGTAAACATTATTTTGGAATGTGGCCGGCGAATCCAACACACTCGCGTTCGTGATCAGGTGGACAACCATGTAGGCTCCCACCGGAATAAGCCCGCTGAGCGAATGGAGTCGGCGGATGAGGAACTCATGGCGAACCAGCCAGGATTGGTTGGAAGCAGACAGATCGTTCACGGACTTCCCTTTAAAAAGCAGTGGCGCACCCGGATCAGTCGAGTACGTGCGGTACCATGCAATGACGCCTGAGAAACGTCGGAGCCCCACTGGCGTGGCCTTTGTAGAGCCCCTCACAGGACCTGCATAGTATAGATGTGCCACAATCGTCGACAACCAGCCTTGCAGATGATCGATTGTCGCAGGCGCTGCAAAAAAGCTGCAGATTTCTCTCTGATCAGGAGAACCGAATCCGTTGATCCTCACCGCACCCGACTGCTGGCGACGGAACCTGCTGAAATGGCCGGCAACAATTCTGACTAACCGATCCGAGCACCAAAAAAGGACGTAGACAAACTACGCCCTTTTTAAACGACCGAATTCGTTCGTTGGGGATCAGACCACGTCCTTCAGCCGCTTTAACGGGCTGATCTTGACGACGTTGCGAGCTGGCTTGGCCTTGAATGTTGTCGTTTCCTTCGTGAACGGATTGATCCCTTCACGCTCCGGTTGAGCCGGTTTGCGAACCACTCGCACCTTCATCAGTCCTGGAATGTTAAAGACTCCGGGGCCAGCTTCGTCCAGGTTGTCACCGATTAATTTGACGAGTTCGTCAAAGAAACCGTTCACCTGTTGTTTCGAAAGACCCGTACTCGCCGACAAGGAAGCGATAATCTCGGTCTTGGTCATCGCCTTTTTTGGTGTATCGTTCATTTATCACCCTCTTTTAATGCGTGGGACGGTCTAGCGGCGGATCCGTTCGGATCCGCCATCTGGTCGAATTCTTTACGCTACCGGTGATTGGTCAATCACAGCGACCATTTCGTTTCCGGTGAGTTTTGGATACCTAACACGAAAAACTAGTTCCCGACTCAGCCAAATTCCTGGGGCGTTTGCCGCTATTTGTTTTAAAAGGCCACCCTCCTGGGTGGGTACACGACAACGTTTAACGAATTTAACTTGTGGAGGGCCTTTCTGCACCTCGGGAGTGGCAATAATCTTCTTCGTTTTTTTCTTATTGGAGTTTCGGCTGTCGTCTCTGATCGCGGATCAGGTCTGCATTCATCTGCCCAATTGGCAGTATTTCGCTGAAAATGAGACGAAATAACTGCCAACTTGCCGCCCGAATTTGACTCGATGTTAACTGCCAGTTAGGGTACAAACGACTACGATGTTTGGACTTAGGTCAAACTGCGGTCGCGATGCAAGAACCGGCACTCAAATTGCAGAAGTAGAGTGCGTCGCAAGGGGCTGAACTGTTTACAGGGCTAAAGAGTTGGTTATTTCACCATCATTGCTGATCACTGACGATGACCGAGATTTTCGGGAAACATTGTGTGAAATGTTTCGAAAGCGTGGTTTTCGAACGCTTTTGGCGGCCGACGGCGAGGAAGCGTTGGAGATTGTCCGTGCATCCGAGGTCCATTTGGTCCTCATGGACATGCATATGCCGCGCTTGACCGGCATGGAGGCGATCGAGCGGATAAAGCAGTTCCGCTCGCGTTTGCCCTGTATCTTGATCTCCGGACAGTTAGACGACGAGATTCGCTCGCGTGTGCAGGCTTTTGACGTTTTGGCCAAGCCCGTCAGTTGTGCGGAAGTAACTCGCTCTGTTTCAGCCGCACTCAAATTCACCTACAACTGGTCTGTGTTGTAGAGGCACAGGGCGGTGGTGGGGATTCGTTGATGTTTCTCCACTCAAGACGCTCCGCTGGATCCCCAACAGGGAGCGTTTTTCCTAGATCGATCCACTGGCTTGATTGTCGTCGCCCGTCGAGGCTGGCTCTTCGGTATCGGCGTTGCCCGTGGTTTTTATCGAGTCGACTGTGCCGGGCACCACTCGCGGACTGGTTGAACTTTCTTCCATGATCCGCTGAAGTTCCATGCCATCGACGGATTCCACGACCATTAATTCTTCCGCTAACGCGACCAATGCCTCTTTGCGGGTCATGAGGATTTCGCGGACGCTTGTCAGACATGAATCGATGATTTTGGCGACTCCTTCGTCGATCCGTTGTGCGGTGAGTTCGCTGTGTCCGTGGGTCCGATCTTCACCGGGAGTGGCCAGAAATGCCGATCGGCTGCTGTCGCGGTAGCTGATGCGGCCGAGCTCGCTCATGCCGTAGTCCATCACCATGCTGCGGGCGATGTCCGTTGCCCGTTCCAAGTCGTTTTGGGCGCCCGTGGAGATGTCACGGAAGACTAATTCCTCGGCAACCGTGCCTGCCAACAGGACCTGAATCCGACTTTCGAGCTCAGGTTGGGTCATGAGAAATCGATCTCCCTCGGGTCTTTGGAGCGTATAGCCGAGTGCTGCTAGTCCGCGTGGGATGATGGAGACCTTGTGAACCGGATCGGTATTCGGCAAGCTGAACGCGACCAGAGCATGCCCGCCTTCGTGATAGGCGACCCGATACTTTTCATCTTCATTCATGATCCGCTGCTTCTTTTCCAAGCCAGCAGTGACTCGTTCGACACCGTCGTCGAATTCGGACATCGCCACGGCCGATTTGCTTTTTCGAGCCGCCAGCAGAGCTGCTTCATTGACAAGATTCGCGAGATCAGCTCCGGCGAACCCTGGGCTAATTGCAGCAACTTCCTTGAGGTTGACTGTCGGATCGAGTTTTACCTGTTTGACGTGCACCTTCAGAATGTCCTCTCGCCCACGCACATCCGGTCGATCAACCAGCACTTGTCGGTCAAAGCGACCTGGTCGGAGCAGCGCCTGGTCCAGCATTTCGGGCCGATTCGTGGCCGCCATGACAATGACTCCGCTGTTGGAGGCAAAGCCATCCATCTCAACAAGCAGGGCATTCAGTGTTTGCTCGCGTTCGTCATGCCCACCGACCATGCCTGACCCGCGTGATTTCCCGAGTGCATCTAATTCGTCAATGAAAATGATGCACGGTGCCTTGGCCTCGGCCTGTTGGAACATGTCGCGCACCCGTGCGGCACCGACCCCGACAAACATCTCCACAAAATCGGAGCCTGAGAGGCTATAGAAAGGGACCCCCGCTTCGCCCGCGATCGCCTTTGCGAGCAACGTCTTCCCCGTTCCAGGGGGACCAACCAGCAAAACTCCCTTTGGAATTCGGCCGCCTAGCTTTTGGTATTTTTCGGGTGATTTGAGGAAGTCAACGACCTCGCGGACTTCTTCGACAGCTTCGTCGATGCCTGCGACGTCGTCGAAGGTGACTCCCAAATCCTCTTGGGCATACAATCGACCACGACTTCGCCCGAAGGACATGGGAGATCCTGCACCGCCAAGCCGCCGTAACATTAGAAAGAAAAAGAGTAAAAACAGGCCGCTAATGACAAACATGGGCGCGTAGGATCGCCAAATGCTGGGCCCCGGTCGATGTTGCCAACGGATACCAGCGGCGTCGAGTGCAGTCGTGAGCCGAGTCAGATCGGCTTCGCTTTCGCTTTTATAGCTACGGAATTCGACGACTTTGTCTTCCGTCGGGCTTTTCCTTTTAATTTTGCCTTCGATGGAGGTGTTGCCAATTCTCAGCGGCTGCCCGTTGGGCTGGAGATCGCTGTAGACGATCTCTTGTGCACCGACTTTTACCTTGAATTGAGCGTCTGGATTGGTTTTTTTCTCTTCGACCAGACGCAACAGTTGGGGATAGGCGATTTCTTCGGCTGACCCGACCACGTAAAAAACTACGAATAGGATCGCGATCCCAAAGACCGTTGCGAACAGCAGAAAGTTATAGCTGTTGTTTTTGCCCTCAGACCCACGCTTATTTGATTCGTTTTGGCTCATCGACTCGGTTTTCTCTCGCGATTAGGCGGTCTAGAGGCGGGTTCCCCGCCAGTTTTGTGGCGTAGTACGGTTTTATAGCGAAGCGGTTGGGGCTCGGTAAGGCATCTATTTTGCTCTGCATTATAGCAGTCAACGGGTGACCGTCTCAGCTTCGGTTCCTAAGCACTGAGAAAACTGTCTTGTCGCCGAAAAAACACGTCTCTAGAATGCTCCCATCCTGTCACTTGCCAATCACTTAATCTGCAGCGATTGGCGGATCTGCACTGAACCATACTTTAGTGCAATCCGAGAGGGCCACGCTTTTTGTTGTTCTGACCCGCGACGCTTGGAGACCCAGTCATCTCGTTTTGGTAGAGTTGCGTTTATCCGTCGAAATCCGTTTTTTTCAGTCCTTTCTGAGTGGTCGAGTGTCGAACGTCGCGATCCTGGGATCTACCGGCAGTATCGGATGTAGCACGTTAGAGGTTATCGATGCCTCGGCGGGTCGTTTGCATGCGCACGCCTTGACCGCCCATAGCCGCATGAAAGAGGCGGTTCAGCAGGCTCAGCATTGCCGGCCCCGCTGGCTGGTGGCAACTTCGCTGCGAAATCGGGATGAATTTTCCTGGTCAGATTTGCCGGCTGAGACCGAAGTACTGGTCGGTGCCGAGGGAATTGAACGAGTTGTCACGGACGAGGCGATCGACGTGGTGGTCGCGGCCATTGTCGGCAGTGCCGGCTTGGACGGCACTTGGGCTGCGATTGAAGCGGGTAAATGTATCGCTTTGGCCAACAAAGAGACGCTGGTCGTGGCCGGTTCATTGGTGATGCAATTGGCTCGGGAACGGAATGCACCGATTATTCCAGTCGACAGCGAGCATAGTGCCATTTTTCAAGCTTTGTCCGCTGGGAAATCAGCCGAGGTCAAGCGGATCGTGTTGACGGCGAGCGGGGGCCCGTTTCGTGACCGGTCGCTCGATCAGATGAATCGGGTGACACCGGCCGAGGCTTTGGCCCACCCCACCTGGAAAATGGGGCCTAAGATCACCATCGATTCGGCGACAATGATGAATAAGGCCTTGGAAATTATCGAGGCACGTTGGTTGTTCGATCTGCGACCCGACCAAATTCAGGTCATGGTCCACCCTCAGTCGATTGTCCATTCCTTGGTAGAATTTGTGGATGGCTCGGTGGTGGCCCAACTCGGACCACCCGATATGAAGCTGCCGATCCAGTATGCTTTGACCTATCCTCAACGATGGGAAGGTGTGGCGGAGCGAATGGACTGGAGTCAGCCGTTTCAACTGACTTTTGATCCGCCCGATGAGGAAAAGTTTCCGGCGATTGCCCTCGGGCATGAAGTGGCTCGGTTAGGAGGCACTTCGGGGGTGGTCGTCAATGCGGCCAATGAAGCGGCCGTTCAAGGTTTCTTGGATGGTCGATTGAGATTTACTGAAATTGTTCGCGCCTGCAAGGCGGTTCTGGAACATCACGAATATGATGCGAAGCCAACGCTTGCCGATCTGAATCGGCTGGATACGTGGGCACGTGAGGAGGTTTTTCGGTGGATTTGCACATGAATCCGATGATTGCGGCCATTTCGATTTCAATGCTGACGGCAATCCTGAAAGCAGCGTTTGGATTAGGGTTCGTCATCTTCGTACATGAGTTGGGTCATTTTCTTGTCGCAAAGGCATGCGGCGTGAAATGTGAAAAATTCTACGTGGGTTTCGATGTGCCGATCAAAATCGGTCCGATCCAACTTCCCCGCACGTTGTTTCGCAAGCAATGGGGCGAGACCGAGTATGGGATCGGCATCGTTCCACTCGGCGGATATGTGAAAATGTTGGGCCAAGACGACAATCCGGCTAACTCGGCCAAGGAAGCCGAACGGATTCGAGTCGCACGCGAGGAATCGGGTGCTGCTGACGCTGGTGACGCGCCAGAAATTGATCCGCGAAGTTATCCGGCCAAGAGTGTGCCACAACGCTTGGCGATCATTTCCGCCGGCGTGATCATGAATCTGATTTTCGCCGTGATCTTTAGCATGATTGCCTATCGCATGGGGGTAAGTTACACGCCGTGCATCGTGGGATCGACAACGCCCGGACTCTCAGCCTGGCAAGTCGGTTTGCAGACCGGCGATCGTATTATTCAAATGGATCGCGACGGCACCGAAAGTGAAAACCTGCGATTCGACAAAGACATGGTGGTGAAGGTCATGATGACCGGTGCCAACCAAGATCTCGATCTGCGTATCCAACCTTACTCGGCACCCGGAACAACTCCTCAGCTACCGATGTGGGTCGACGTCGAACTCAGTAGCCCCCGCGAAGAGTTGAACGGACGACCCGTGATCGGTATCAGCCCGTACGCCACAACAAAGATTGGCCTCCCTGATGAGAAAACCAAACTTTTGAGTAATCTGCCGATCGGCCAAGCTAATCCCCCGCTGAAATTCGGAGATCAGATCGTTGCCGTGAATGGTGATCCGGTCGTGAACTACGAAGAACTCAGCGTGCAACTGGCTCGTCGTGTCGACGAAGATCTCAAACTGACCATCAAACGAAAGGCAGAAAGTGGCCAGGCCGAGGCCGATCAATTCGAATCGATCTTGCCCCGAAACCCACTGCGTTCACTCGGTATTAACCTGCGAATCGGACCAATCGTCGCGATTCAAAACGGTTCCTTAGCGGAAAAAGTTGGACTCAAAGTTGACGATCGTGTGTTGACGGTCAACGGGAATCCGATTGGAGACCCCCTCACGTTACCCGCACAGTTGCGACGTCTGGCGGGAAAAGCCGTGACAATCGGCGTCGAACGACCGGGCGTTGATGAGCCCGTATCGATTTCGGTGACTCCCGTTGAGCCTGATATGCTCCATCTCGGAAGCGGGATTGGAGACCCTCTCGCTGTGGAAGCAGTTGGATTCGCTTTCACCATCGAAAATGTCATTGTGTCGGTGACGCCAGGCTCGCCAGCGGACCAAGCTGGTGTGCAAGCCGGTGATCTGTTGCAAGAGGTTGGTTTTATCCCAGCCAGCGAAGAAGAAAAGCGTTTGGAAGAGGAAATCTTTTCAAATTTGAGCCCCATCCCGTTA
The DNA here is from genome assembly GCA_029243025.1 of Pirellulaceae bacterium. NCBI lineage: Bacteria > Pseudomonadati > Planctomycetota > Planctomycetia > Pirellulales > Pirellulaceae > Pirellulaceae bacterium. The sequence continues at coordinate 387,266 of JAQWSU010000030.1, forward strand.
GGTGATAAGAATCGATCTTGGCCTGTGGTGCAAGAACGAATTCAGATGAGTCAACCCAACACGAAATTCAATGTGGTTTTCATCCGTGATGATCTGCAAAAGAACGTGGAATTGGTGGCCGTGAAGTCCTCGGAATGGAATGTGCCTGACCGTGGTCTGCGACTGATGACGGATGAGGAGGTCCATCGCGTAAGCTCATGGTCAGATGCCTTTAGTCTGGGAGTCCGAGAGACAAACGAGTCGATCAGTCAAGTCTACTTCATTCTCTTCCGTCTCGTGACCGGGCGAATCTCACCAACTAACTTGGGCGGACCGGCCTCCATCGCGACCATGGCTGGCATGGAAGCGAATCAAAGCACCGCTCGCTTGCTCATCTTTTTGACCATGCTGAGCGCTAACCTCGCCGTCATTAACTTTTTACCCATTCCCGTTCTTGACGGTGGCCACGCGATGTTCTTGCTTTACGAAGGAATCTTTCGTCGACCCGTCAACGATCGGATCGCTTTCGGACTGACAATGGCCGGATTCTGCTTCATTTTGGGCCTAATGATCTTCGTGATCGGACTCGACGTCTGGCGATTTTCTGGATTGGCCAGCTAACTACTGTCGAGAGGCGGAGGCGAGGTCGTGGTCGAACAACGGTCAGTTCGGACCATTATGTTTGATGCGGTGGGAACCCTCCTGTTCGCCAAACCGAATGTCGTTGATGTCTATCACGGCTTGGGGGCGACCCATGGAAGTCGGGTGACGCGAGACCGGGTGGGAGATCGATTTCGAACGGCCGTTGATCTGTTTCACCGTCGTCCTGGCCAGGGGCAGTTGCCCATGGCAACTTCTCAAGATGATGAGTACCGACGTTGGCAGTCGATTGTCGCTTATGTGTTTTTGGATCTGTCCGACACCTCAGATCTCTTTGAAGCGTTGTGGAATCATTTCTCCAAACCAGAGCACTGGAGCGTTTATGATGATGTCCCGGCGACGCTGCAAACCCTTCGCGATCGCGGCTTCCAACTCGGAATTGCATCCAACTTTGATCGACGTTTGGAGCAGATCGCTGAACAGCTGAAGCTGCAAATACCGGACGAGTTCGTATTTCATTCAGCCGGTTTGGGGGTGCGGAAACCTGCAAAGGATTTCTTTCGACGCATCGAGCGAGCCTGTGACCTGCTTTCCCACCAACTTCTTTTGGTGGGTGATAGCCGAGAAGTGGATTATTTGGCGGCGGAACAGGCGGGTTGGCAGGCCGTCTGGTTGCGGCGTGGAAGCGGGGATGATTTGGAGTCGGGCCAAATATCCGATTTACATCAGCTGAGCGAAGTGATAGCTGCTTGCTGATGTCACCGATCGCTCTTGTTCGGCAAACGAGTTCTCAGTACGATCGCCGACTCGGTGATGGCAGGGATAGACTGGCATGACGTCTTGATTCTATCTCGATTCACTTGTTGATAAACTCGTGGTGACATGGGAGTTGCTATAGATGAGCATGACGCTCGGACAACTTGCAGAATTGATTGGTGGTCGGCTTGCCGGCGATGCAAACCTGCCGATTTCCGGCGCAGCGACCTTGGATGCTGCCGGACCGGACGAGATCAGCTTTGTCGATCAGGAGCGTTTGCTGAAGGAAGTTTCGGAATCTGTTGCTGCTGCCGTTGTCTTGAAAGAAGGTATGAAGACGGTCGCTCGGGACGCGATCTACGTGGGCGACCCACGTGCTGCTTTCACTCAGATTGTGACCCGCTTTCGTCCGCCTGTTCCAGTTGCCCAGGCAGGGATTAGTGCTGCAGCGGATATCAGTGCAAAGGCGCAAATCGGGCGTGAGGTCAGTATCCAGGCCGGCGTTGTAATTGGCGATGATGTTGTGATTGGTGATGGCGTGACGATCCACGCGAATGTCACGATCATGGCCGGCTGCCAGATTGAGCGAAAGGTGACGCTTTTTCCTGGAGTTGTGATCTACTCGGGTACTCAGGTTGGAGCCCGTTCGGTGATTCACGCGGGCGCAGTGATTGGAGCGTTTGGCTTTGGCTACGACACAATCAAGGGTCAGCATCAACGTGGCCCTCAACTGGGCTTTGTGAAGATTGAAGCTGACGTGGAGATCGGCGCTTGTACGACGATTGACCGGGGGACTTACGGGCCGACGGTGATCGGTGAAGGAACCAAGATTGATAATCAAGTAATGATTGCTCACAACTGTCGCATCGGTAAACACAATCTCATCTGCTCACAAGTTGGTATCGCCGGCAGTAGCAGCAGTGGTGACTATGTCGTCATGGCAGGACAAGTGGGTGTGCCAGATCATTGTCGTGTGGGGAATCGAGCGGTGGTGGGAGCGAAATCGGGCGTGATGAAAGATGTGCCGGATGACACGACCGTCGTTGGCATTCCCGCCACTCCGGAACGTGAACAAATGGCAAAGCAAGCCGCTTTTTCCAAACTACCGGAAATGAGAAAACAGTTGCGGTCGCTGCAACGAGTTGTCGATCGATTGGCGGAAGAAGTCCGTGCCACTGAGATTTCGACCAAGGCGTCCGAAGCCGCTTGATTTTCCGACTCCGTGGTGAAGAGCAGACGAACAACAAGGAATTGACGTGTTAGTCGATCAAACTCAACCCGACCGTGTGGGACTCGTTGCCGGATGGGGCCGCTATCCGATCGTCGTGGCCGAAGCACTTCGCCTTCAAGGCAAGCAAGTGTACTGTTTAGGCGTTAAGGATCATGCGGATCCAGCGCTCGAAGATATTTGCCATGACTTTCAGCAAATTGGTATCGCGCGTCTTGGAGCGGCAGTCCGTTACTTCAGACGGCATGATGTAAAACAGGCCACGATGGCGGGAAAGATCCACAAAGTACTTTTGTTTCAAAACCTCTACTGGTTGAAGCACTTTCCCGATCTGACCTTCGTGCGCACTTTTTATCCCCACTTTGTCACGCTGACGCGCGATCGAACTGACGATACGATGCTGGGAACTTTTGTTGAGGCCTTCGGTGAACGAGGCATACGTTTCGCGCCCGCCACCGATTTTGTGCCCGAACTGTTGGTGAGCGATGGGAGGCTAAGCGGTCATCGATTGAGTTCCAGTCAACGTAAGGACATCGAATTTGGCTGGCAGTTGGCGACTGAAATGGGACGGTTGGATATTGGACAAAGTGTGGCGGTGAAGGGCCGCGCGATTTTGGCGGTTGAGGCAGTGGAAGGGACCGATGAATGCATTCGTCGAGCAGGCCAATTGTGCCCGGCTGGCGGCTTCACCGTTGTTAAAGTTGCCAAGCCGCAGCAAGACATGCGTTTCGACGTACCCACGGTGGGGATGGGCACCTTGCGGGTCATGGTCGAGTGCGGTGCACGGGTTCTTGCCGTGGAAGCGGAGCGGACGATCCTGATCGACGAATCGGAGTTTATTCAATATGCACAAAAGCATCGGATTTCTGTCGTTGCACTCAGCCGGCGCCCCGCTGTGGGTTTGGCGGATGCTGCCTGATTCGGCTTGATTCGAGCTGATTATCTTCAAAAACCGGTCCCCATCTGACAGCAGTCATGCAACAATGTGGAGAGTTCCTGCTGCCCGTGTGGCTGGAGCAACTGTTGTTGTCAGGATGTTTTCAGACTCACGCAGGTTTCAATTGAGGTTGCGATATGAGATTCCCACGCGCCCAGGTTGTCACGATCGGAATCAGCATGCTGCTTGCATTCCATGGCTCGTCCAACAACAAATCGCTCCTGGCTCAGGACTCCATTCCAGAGGCTCGTACGGAATACAAAGGCCGAGCCATCGCGCAAACGATGCACTTTTTTGGTGCGAACTGGCTGACGCGAGATTCTCGCCAACGCGAAGAGGATTGTGTTCAGATGTTGAAGAATCTGAACGTGAAGCCGGGCATGACCGTTTGTGACATGGGTTGTGGTAACGGTTTCTACACGTTGCAACTCGCCGAACTCGTCGGCGCCCGTGGAAAAGTCCTTGCTGTCGACATTCAGCCAGAAATGCTCAGGCTGATGCAGGCTCGCGCTGCCGAAAAAAATCTGCAAAATATCCAGTCGATACTGGGAACCGTCGCTGACCCCAAACTGCCAGAGGGCCAGGTCGACCTGATTCTATGCGTCGATGTGTATCATGAGTTCTCGCATCCCGAAGAAATGCTGGCCGCCATGCGAAAGTCGTTGAAGCCAGATGGGGCCATCGTCTTGCTCGAATTCCGCAGTGAGGATCCGAGAGTGCCGATCAAACCGTTGCACAAGATGTCAAAAAAGCAGATGCTGAAGGAGCTAAGCCCCAACGGTTACAAGTTGGTCAAAGAATTTGATAACCTTCCTTGGCAGCATATGATGTTCTTCGGCCGCGATCAGAGCTAGAGTTCACGTCTGGCGGGTTGGCATCAGCCATTTCGCCGATTGACTTTCGCATCACCTGCGGATGCTTCTTGCCGCTTTCGTTGGAAGCTCTCTCAAAAAGTGCTTCGTCGAAGCTTCGTAAAATTACTCGCGCTAAGATTTCGATACATCAAATTCTCGTCAGGCGCTAATAATGCTTAACGCTGCGATTTCTCTTCCTTTTATTGGGGCGCCATCGTCTAGTCGTTGTGTAGGATCGGCAATCCGGTGGAGCAGGGGGGGTGACGGAAAAACTAATTGCAATGGCCTTATTGTCGATTACAATGCGGGAGATAAGACACGTTGATGTTTCGGATAGTTAGGTTTAGGTGGACTAGTGATTAGAAGTTAGTTACCGTCAAAGGTAACGCTCACCAGGATTTATAAGCAACCTAGGCGACGTACGTCTAGTGTTTGCGGAGCTCTGTATGATGGAACCGTCAAGCGGAATTTGGGACCGAGCTAACAAGCTCGATGATCGATTCCCGGACGAGGAATGGATTCTTGGTGATGATCCGACTGTTCGTCGGATCGCACAACACGCTAGGCGAGCTGCCAGCGTCGGCTGCACGGTATTAATCACAGGTGAAACGGGTACTGGCAAAGAAGTTTGGGCCCGACAAATTCACGAATTGGGTGGCCTTTCTGGGCGACCTTTTGTTCCTGTAAACTGTGCAGCGCTTACGGCAACGCTGGCAGAAAGCCAACTCTTTGGTCATGAAAAGGGCGCCTTTACGGGCGCGTTGGGCGCCGCGCTGGGTGTGTTTCGAGCTGCTCAAGGGGGAGTGGTTTTTCTGGACGAAGTCGGTGAAATGCCACAAGAGTTGCAACCCAAGTTGTTGCGCGTGCTCCAGGAAAGCGAAGTCACACCGGTTGGTTCTGCGATTCCCGTTCCAGTGAAGGTCCAAATCGTGGCCGCCACCAACCGCAACTTGGAAGCGGAGGTTGCCAAAGGGACCTTCCGAGAAGATCTTTACTTCCGACTGAATATGGTCGAGCTGAACGTGCCATCTCTTCGTGAGCGTGTGCAGGACATTCCCGACTTCATACGCTTCTTCTCGAATCGATTTGCGAAGCAGTACAAACATGAGACCGTTTGGGAACCGGATGACCAAACGTTGGAGAGTTTTTGTTCCTACAGTTGGCCCGGTAACATTCGTCAACTCTCGCATGTTATCGAGCAGTCCTATGTGCTCGATTGTGCCCCGATGCTTCCCTCTCAGTCGGACAACTCGCCCGGGGGAAATCGGCTACCATTCTTTGATCTTGCCAAGCTTCGATCGGTGGCAGTGCGTCAGGCGTTGCGAGCTACGAATGGTCATAAAGGCCGTGCTGCAAAATTGCTTGGTGTGCATGCCAACACGCTGACAAGAATGCTGGCCGAATTAAAGGATCAACCTGACGAAGAAATCTCGATTCATTGACCCTCTCTTTTGACGTTTCTGACGAGTGAATTCAGCTGCTCGATCTGCCCCAGACGTCTTGCTCGATTCGCGGTGAGTTCGAAAGCAATCTGCCTCAGCAGTTGCTCCTAACGTATTGGAGATCATACTACTGTGTTGAATCAGTGATGAGCGGATTGTAGCCGAGTTGAAGTCGTGCGGGGGAAGAGAGGCGAGGACTGACAATCGTATCCAAGTATCGACTTTTTCGCGGGTGAGATTTCTCGGTTAACTGTTGAGTTGCTAAAACTCGTGCGGTTGGTGACAGCGATTACTTTTTTCTCTGTCGCCTTGTTTGACGATTCATGGTTCAGCCCAGATAGGCAGCAGACCTTGATTGACATTACTGAGTTAAAATGAGCGGAGATCAAGAATCCAACATCGCGCGTGGCGGTGTTGGGGGAACAGGCTTCCCCAGGGCCGTTCGCATTTGTGGGGAAAGCTGTTCTGTCTGCATAAACCACGAAAGGCTGACGCTCACAAAACCCAATCGTGTTATTGGTTCGGCGGTTGATTGGTCGTTTGTCAAGCTTTGAATGTGTCGACGGCTTCCCCGCCGATTCGAGGCCGATTCGAGGCCGTCAGCCAGCAATCCGATTTCGCACACCTTTCGTTGCTGATCATAAGGCAAATACAAGCTTGCTTGCTACCGATCATCATGCGACTCGGCCAGTATCTTTCGGTAAGCTTCCCGAGCCTCTTCGAAGGCTTGCGCCGCTTCGCCTTGTTCCGATTCGCGAATTCGAGGTGATTTTTGCTCCCAGCAAACGTCGACGGCGTCCAAACACCATTGTGCGCTGCGTTTGCTGGCTCGGATCGGCTGGTGGTCGACTTCCACGAAGATGGGATTCGTGTGCACCGTGGGGAAAATTCGCATGGCGACCCAGCAGGATCGGGTCGGACGGTAGCTAAACTGCAGGTCTTGGATTGAACCATCGCCAGTGATCTCTCGACGCTCGACAACTTCTCCGTTGACAATGAGTTCGACGGGAACTTTGTTGGAGTTTCCAATTCTGGCTCGCTCGACATGCCAATAGGGCTGAGCACTTAATGGTCGATTGCGAATGTCGTCGCGGGCTTTTTCTGCAAGTTTTGCCGCCGAACTCACGCTAATTGTTAGCTCGTCACCCGACTTGGCTTGGAGGAAACTTGGCCTGGCGTCGTCACCAATTTCTCCGACTGCCAGGTTGTTGATGCGGAAGTTAAACAAGTGACTAAGTCCGTCGCCGCAATAGCTGCGACCATCGCGTAGGCCCATGACCCATTGGTCGTAATCCAGCTGCTCTTGTTGGGGTAGCTTGACATAAACGCGTCCGAGACCAACGCGTTCGCCGTAGATACAAGGAAAGTCGGTCTCACCGCTGATGCGACAGGTGTATCCACAATTCAATGTGTGATACCAAACGCTCAGCTCCCAAACGATGGGTGTGTCAACGGACGAAATGAAATCACAAACGTCGTGGACGACATCCACAACATATTCATTGGCACCGATTCCATCGAAACGGGGCATCTCATAGCTGGGAAGTTCATCCCCTGGCACTTCCATGCCCCAACCACTGTGGCTGAATCCGACGACGCCACCTTGTTCCTTACCCCATTTGAGGACGGGCAGATCCCAGCTAGGCCATTCTTCGATCTTCGTGGTCCCTGGGTAATCATCTTCTGAGAGTCGAAGCAAACAAAGATGTCCGCAATGGGAGCTTGGGAAACCGGAAACTTCAACGTCGTAACGCATCAAATAACGGTTGTTCGAAAGCGTGTGGACTTTGCCGTCGAAGAATTGTTTTTGGTGATACCAGCAGGGCCCCCAGGAAAGGACGCAGCCCACGTTCAAGTCTTCCCCCATAATGTGACGCATCATTGCCTCCGGAGTGACGCCCTGCGTGGGAGCTTCGTAGTGGGAGCAGCCGGCGGCGTGTATGTGGTGGTCTCCCGAGTACCAGCCATGGTCTGTCAATCGAATCCAGCGACGCAACCGAAAGCTTTCCGTCTGTTCTTTGACAGCGTTGACGTGGATTTCGCGGGTCAAGATTTGATACTCGGGACCGCGAGTGTAAGTCACTTCGTAGTCACCTGGGGGTAACAAAACATGTTCGCCATGATGGCGATAGATCTGATCGTGAAAAAAGAAGTCCGGTGCAAGTCGCCGTGCACGTGATGGGTAGACGCGACCATCCTTATCACGAATCACGAATTGACCGGTAGTTGTCGTGGTACCGTCGTCATCCACGATTTCTAGTCTGACTTTTACGGCCGGTTGGCATTCGAATAAGATTGGCACTTGATTGCGGAAACCCAAGTCTTGGGTGCCTTGTCCAACATCGAAGGACAGGATGGCTTCGCGTTTGCCATGGTCACGACTGTATAGTTGTACGATTTGGTATTCGAGCTCTAAGCCGGAAAGCGTTTTGAGCAGCGGGCGTTCGGTGTACATTTCCACGTCAAGCCACCGATTGGGAACGTCGGTCGGGAGGATGGATGGAGTCGGAGCGGCTTTTCCGGTGGATTGTTGGTACAGTGGCGCCGCGTTGGGACTGGCGACGCGCAATGGTGCGGTGACGCCGGCCTCGTTGTGGATCTTGACCAGAAACACGCGCCAGCCTTGCTCCATGAGTTCGGCAGTGGCCGGTCCTCGCGCAATCTTAACTCGGCTTTCGGGGTTGATGTGCACGCCGGCGATGCATTGTTGGTCCAGCACGGCTTGTAGGGCCGGGACCGCTACTTCATCACTTTGTTCGAGTGCTTCTTGAAGCTGCTGTTGGTCCGCTTGGTTCAAGGGCTGTCCGAGAAATTCCAGCGCACGGATCAACCGCGAGACTTGTGATTTCAAAGGTTGGGACTCAACCGATGTGACCTGGGGCAGATCTGCGGTGGCGACGGTACTGAACAAGCAGGCGAACAAGAGGCTAAGAGTGCGCATGGTGAGCTCCGAAAAGATGGCTTTTGATGGCATTCGTTCCAAGGGCACGTTAAAAAAGTGGCGCCAAGTTAGCCTTCAAGATATCGCATTCCGATTTAGCAATCACGCGCTCCCTATGAATTTTTCAACGATTGCGAATTGTTTTTTAATTGGGGGAACCGTTTTGACTGCGTAAGCTTTACCGGCTAGTGAGGTTGCGGTGAGGTTGTCCATTTTCTTTCAAGATTTGTGGAGCAACTGTCGCAACTTGGCTGGTTGTTGAGTCATTCTGAATACGCTTCCGGCTTTGCTGGCGGGAATTGCTGGGCAAAAACGAAATGGCACAGTCTTTGCTTTCTTAGCTTCCGGGTGGACACGAGTAGATCAGGGAGCTAGAGGATGTTCTTGAGCACGGTATTAATGACGGTCGGATGTGGACTCGCTCTGGTTTCGGTGATGGGAGCCATCTTGCCAAGGTCCAGGTCGAGTTGGGAGAGATTTTGAGCGAGATTGTTGGTCGTCTCAGCTAGCCTGAAGGATGCTGCGATTGGCAAAAAGAAAACGGAGCACCGTTCCCGCAGCTAACGGCGCTCCGTAAATTAAAACTGCTTTTGAGAGGTATTCCCTCTCGGATGATCTGTTTATGAGCAGCCCATGCTGTTACCACAATTGTGGCACAGATAGCAGTTTCCATTTCTTACGGTGATCGAACCGCAATTATCGCATGAAGGCGCGTCACTTTGGAAACGAGCAAATTGGTCATCACGAGTTTCCACGCCATCCGTTTCCTGGATCTTAACTCCTGCACGATCGAGGATTTCTGACGTGGTTTGCCCGTTGTTTGAAATATTGGTGACGGTCGACTCCGCATTGCTATTTGTGATCTGCTTTTGAGGCGACGAATCATCCGACGTCGTCTCGCTGACGGATTTCTTGGCTTCCGATTGGGTGCTACTTGGAGTCGTCCCAATAGTCGCTTCTCGATAGCCGGGCAGGAATTTGATACCGAGCCAGCGGAAGATGTAATCCACCAGGCTTTTGGCGATTCTAATATCGGGATTGGTCGTGTAGCCCATTGGTTCGAATCGCGAGTGAGAAAACTTGTTGACGAGGACTTCCAACGGAACTCCGTACTGAAGGCTCATGGAGACGGCGGTTCCAAAGCTATCCATGAGGCCGCCGATCGTACTGCCTTCTTTCGCCATCGTGATGAATAATTCACCCGGTCGTCCATCTTCATACAGACCGACCGTCACGTAACCCTCGTGTCCGTTGACATTGAATTTATGCGTCACGGATTGTCGTGTATCGGATAAATGTTCGCGACGAGGTCGAGGGGTGTCCACTGTGGCAGCTTTGTCTGCCTCACTGGAGGTGTTTAGAGGCTGGCTTTGCTTGGAGCCATCTCGGTAAATTGCCAGCGCTTTCAGTCCCAGCTCCCAACCCCAACGATAGGCTTCTGCAATATCATCGGGCGTGGATTCGGCCGGCATATTGACGGTCTTCGAAATGGCACCTGACAAGAAAGGTTGTGCCGCCGCCATCATGGAAACGTGAGCTCGCCAAGGAATGCTCCGAGCTCCATTGGCTGGCTTAAATGCACAATCAAAGACATTCAGGTCGTCGTCATGCAACTCGGACGCACCTTCGATCGTATCATTTTCGTCAACGTAGGAACAAATCGCGGAGATTTGTTCGTTGTTGTAGCCCAGACCTTCGAGCGCTTGCGGCACGGTCCGATTGATAATCTTCAGCATGCCACCACCGGCCAGTTGCTTGTATTTGACCAGCGCGATGTCAGGTTCGATCCCGGTCGTATCACAGTCCATCATGAAGCTGATGGTGCCGGTAGGAGCCAGGACGGTGGCCTGAGCATTGCGGAATCCATGGGTGGATCCCTCTGATAACACTCGCTCCCAGACCTCTCGTGCAGCTTCTTTCAGATCCTGCGGACCGCTGTCGTGGATTTCTTCTACCGCGGCACGGTGCATTTGCATTACGTTCATGAACGGTTCGCGGTTTTCCGGATAGCCTTCGAACGTTCCGACGGCGGCCGCCAACTCCGTACTGGTCAAATTTGCAGCACCGTGGAGCAAGGCCGTGATGCCTCCGCATATTCCACGAGCCGCATCGGAATCGTAAGCTTGGCCGCTGGACATGATGAGGCTGCCGAGGTTGGAGTAGCCTAGGCCCAGCGGTCGGTAGCGGTGACTGTTCTCGGCAATCGGATCGGTCGGGTAACTGGCGTGATCCACGAGGATCTCTTGAGCAACGAAAAATAATCGGCAGGTTGCCTGGAACGATTCATGATCAAACTGGCCGTTCTCTTTTCGATACTTCATCAGGTTGACGCTGGCCAAATTGCAGGCTGTGTCATCGAGGAACATGTACTCCGAGCAGGGATTGCTGGCATTGATGCGGCCTGAATTGGGGCAAGTGTGCCAACGATTAATCGTTGTGTCGTATTGCACGCCCGGATCACCGCAGTGCCAAGCACATTCGGCCATCCGTTGAAGGAGTGTGCGAGCCGGATAGCTGGGGCCCTCTCGATTTGGATCAGTGATCCAACGTGTTTTCCAAGTTTGATCCTCCGCCACAGCATCCATGAACTCGTCCGTCAATCGAACGGAGAGGTTGGCATTTTGGAAAAGAATGGAACTGTATGCTTCGCCGTTGAAGTTGGCTTCGTAACCACCCTTCTCGATCAAGCAGTGGGCTTTTTGTTCTTCCTTATGTTTGCACTCGACGAATTCCATGATGTCCGGATGCCAAACTTTCAGCGATTGCATTTTCGCTGCTCGCCGTGTTTTGCCTCCCGATTTGACTACCGCGGCAATTTGATCGTAGACACGCATGAACGAAAGAGGGCCCGAGGGGTGTCCACCACCAGAGAGCTTTTCACGGTGCGAACGGATTGTCGACAAGTCGGTACCGGTTCCCGAGCCAAATTTGAACAGCATTGCTTCGCTGGTCGCCAACCGCATGATGTCTTCCATGTTGTCATCCACGCTTTGAATGAAACATGCAGATGCCTGCGGAAACTCATAAGGGTTGTCAGGCTGATGGGCTTGCCGTGTTTTCGTGTCCCAGTGCCAGTTGCACTTGGCTCCCTTCACACCGTACTGGTGATGCAGGCCAACATTGAACCAAACGGGCGAATTGAAGGCCCCGTGCTGGTGTAAGCAAAGCCAGGTTAAATCACGGTAGAATCGCTCGCCGTCGGCAGCGGTTGCAAAGTATCCGTCTTCTAGCCCCCAGTCGGCGATCGCTCGCGTTACGCGATGGACCAATTGCCGAACGCTGTATTCTCGTTCGTCCGTTCCTACCTCGCCATAAAAATATTTGCTGACAATCACGTTCGTTGCCAACTGACTCCACGCCGTGGGGACTTCGCAGTTGTTCTGCTCGAAAAGCACTTCGCCTTTCTCTCCCTTGATGGCTGCCGATCGAGTTTCCCATTCGGTCGTTTCAAATGGATCCTTAACGTCGGTTGGACAAAAACGGGCCTCGAAGCGGAGCCCCTGTGGGTTAAGCTGCTCGCGTTGAGTTGCTTCTGGTTTCATTGCATTCCCAAGATTTGCAGTCGCCATCCGCTAAAGCTCCTTCCAGTGCTAGAGAGTTTCCATACCTTAGTGTACAGAGGTACACTTTGCAATTATCGTTAGATCCACGGCAATCTGTTTACGCCAATCGGACAACCCTTTTCGCCAGGCTTCCGACCCCAGTTACCGTAGAACCACTATATATTGTACCTCCGGCTTTTTGGCCTACAACATCTAGTGTGAGACGCCGATTCTACGAACTCAAGATTTTACGTCAATAACTTTTTTTGAGATTGCCGTAAGTCGTTATGGTCATTGAGTTTCGAGTTTTTCCCCTCAGAGGACTCCAGCATATCAATGCTAGCTGCTGGTGACAATACTGTTTAACAAATCGGTGGCGTGATTTGGCGTAAACCCTTATCAATCAATGAGTACCAAAACGCAAAAATCAGTCGGTTGAGAGAATGCGACGACGAAAGTGAAGAAGGCAGACGCGCTGTTCGAGCGAATTGTTCGCTCGATTTTGGGGCAGATTGGTCTGCTGTCGAGAAAAGCTATCTCTGGATTTCGTCATCCGATGACAGGTCGGGTGAGTGGATGACCTGGCTGCCGTGTCGAAGCCAGGGCGGAAGATGTTGGATTCAGGGCCGCATTTTGTTCGGGGCCGTTCTTGGCAGTCTGATGGCCGGACTAGCCAGCAGCGCGCGGTCGAAACGAAAACCATCTGCGTGGATTGGTTTGCTTTTGGAAACGAAGTGGATAACCGACTGCGGCGAGTTCGTCGGCAACACTGGCTTCCAGTTCGGCGAAGAATTCCTTGTCATAGTGGGCGAATTCTTCGATTTTGCGCCGATTCCGAACTCCGAATTGATGGATCACATTTGTCCCGGTTGGCGTCACGTCGGCTAGACTCGACTGCTTGATCACATTCTGTAAATGCTCCGTGTCAATTGGCTCGCTCGGCTTGAAGAATTCGGTGATTTTCGAGTAGGTCTGCAGTGGCCGCGCCGTCAGGTCTTCATAGCGGACAATGAGAATCTCAAGCTCCGGACTCTTGTTGAGCCATTTGTTGACGAATCGTCGGTAGAAGACCGACTTTCGTGTTGCAAATGCGCGCCAAGCTTCGCAGCTGTCTTCGTGGCCTCGCAGATAGAGGTGGTAATCTGAGACAGCAGCTTCGAGGAAGTTTCGTAGCAGGACCAGGTAAGGAACGCCGGGAAGTTGCGGGATGCCCGACTGCTCGTTTTCAGCGATGTCCATATCGTGGTTTTTGGTCATCGTGACCTTGGCGTTTGTGCATGGAAAGGACTGGCAGCAGGCATCCGCGTCTTGCTGGTAGTACTGGCAGTAAACAAACGCGTCTGCGAAATAGCGTCGGAGCACACCCGCTGTGAGATGGTGTCCTGAGCGCGGATAGCTCACGCATGCAACGTATCGCAACGAGTTGTTCGAGCGGTTTTCCATACTTCGAAATCTCCTGAATCGTGCGGCAGTTGCAGCGAGCTGATCCTGAGCGAAAGTTGCGCCGCAGCTTTGCTAGCTGAGCGATAGGTCGATTACCAAGCGAGGGCGGGTTGGGGTGTAATCCGCAGCTTAGGAATCGGATCGGTAACGACAATGGCCGCATCGCACTAAAAATGGCAACTTTTCAGGAAGATTTCGCGATTGGCAGCATTCGATACCAAAAGACTGGTCACGATCCCAGCTAGCAAAAGCAGCTTTGTTAGGAGTTGACCGAGAGCGACAGCTGGGGAGGGAAGATGCTAGCGGGTAGAGATCCCGCAAGCCCTAGCCCGACATTGGCTTTACGTGCCAATCTTTTCGATCTTCACCATCGTATGCATTTGGCGATGGCCGGTGCGTCGACGCGAATTCTTACGGCGTCGTAGCTTTTGGACGGTGAGTTTATCGCCCATCTTTACGCCGACGACTTCAGCCGAGACGCTGGCACCCTCGACGACCGGCTTTCCAGTCGTGAGTCCATCATCATTCGATACGGCGAGCACCTTACCGAACTCGATTTTTTCGCCCTTGGGGACGTCTCGATAATCGACTTCGAGTTGTTGGCCTTCTTCTACTCGATATTGTCGGCCACCGTCTTCGATGATTGCGTACATGATCGTTACCTTTAAGTCACCAAAACGTCTCAAGCAAGTCCGGCAGTTTACCAGTGGATCCTGGCGTCGTCGACCCCTATCCAAGATCCGGGGGCCGTTATCCCGACCCGCCTACCCGTGGGGGTCTGCGGATTGAGTGGTTTTCGTGGGTCGCGAGATTTAGGTAGGAATGAGTACGGGGCTGCCAGCGGCATCTTTGCACTCTAGTTCCAGGAATTCGGGGAATACGTTTTCCGTACCCAGAATCTGCACGTTCATTTGGCCTTCTTCCTCGAATCCGGACAGCTCACGCCGCTTTTTGTTGTTCAGGTAAGCGGCTACTTTGTCGTTCACTCGCACGTTGACGCGTGATACGGCAGGATTCTGGCTGGCGAGCATCAGCAGTCGAATGACTTCGATCGACATGCTTTCGTCAGTTTTCACGACGCCTTTTCCTGAGCAGCACGGACAATCGGCGAACACGCTGCGTTTTAGGCTTGGCCGGACCCGTTGCCGCGTCATTTCAATCAATCCAAACGGGCTGGTTCGAAGGATGCGGGTTCGAGCTCGATCACGACTCATCGCATCGCGAAGAGCCCGTTCGACGTTTCGTCGGTGGCGTTCTTTTCGCATGTCGATAAAGTCATTGACGATGACGCCGCCCAGGTCGCGCAGTCGCAGTTGTCGAGCGATTTCGCGAGCGGCGGAAAGGTTCAGTTGATAGGCGGTTTCTTCGGCTGAATCATCGGTTCGAAAGTTGCCGCTATTCACATCGATTGCGACGAGTGCCTCGGTTGTGTCAACAACAATCGAGCCTCCGTCTTTGAGTTTAACCTCCCGACGATGGATGTTCGCGATTTCCTGCTCAAGCTTGTATTTGTGGAACAAAGGCTCTCGTCCGTCATAAAGTTTGAGTCGGTTGACGTGACGAGGCATTACCAATCGGAGAAATTCACGTGCTCGTTCGTAGGCCGATTCTTCATCGATGTAGATGGCGTCGACATCCGAGGTGAAAATGTCTCGGATGGTGCGAATGATCATGTCACTTTCTTCATAGATGTCGACCGGCCCTTCTTTCTTTTTGACTCGTCGTACGATGACTTTCCAGAGTCGAAGCAGGTAGGCGAGGTCTCGCGAAAGGTCACGTCGAGTTCGACCTTGCCCGGCAGTACGCACAATAAATCCCAATCCTTTGGGTGGATTGAGGTCAAGCATGGCGTCTCGTAAACGCCGTCGATCATCATCGTCATCGATTTTTCGTGAAACGCCGACTCGTCCGAGTGCAGGCATCAAGACCAGGTAGCGACCGGGAATACTGATGTAGGTTGAGAGTGTCGGTCCTTTGGTACCGATGCCTTCTTTGATGACCTGGACGAGCACTTCGTCGCCCCGCTTGAAAATCTCCTGGATGGGAGGTTTGAAGCGAGGTCGCGAGCTCATGCGTGGATTTCGACGTCCTCGCCCTCGTTGGTCACGACGGCCTCGTTTTTCGCCCTCATCGTCACTCGCTTCTTCGGACTCGAGGTTGGCCGGATCGTAACCGCCTTGCCGAAAGTATTGGGGTTCAACATCGCTAATGTGGAGAAAGCCGTTTCTTCCTACACCAAAGTCGACGAAGGCGGCTTGGATGCTTGGTTCCAGGTTGACCACTTTGCCTTTGTAAATGTTGCCCACGTAGTTGTCTTGACTGGCCCGTTCGATATAGAGTTCTTCGAGCATGCCGTCTTCAACAATGGCAATGCGGCATTCCTCCGGTTGAGCCACATTGATCAGCATTTCTTTTTTCATCGCGGTGCCTTTTCTTGCCTTAGTCGCGGACGGTGTGGGACCGTTTAGCGTTGTGTTTGTCATCTCGCAATTTCCCCTTTCCGGGATTTTGTCGCATCAGGATGTCAGGTGCACTTCAGTGCGTGTAATCCAACGGCCTCGATCTTCGAGGTCATCCACCCTTAGGACTTGCAGTATTTCACGAGGTCGAGCGATCGTTTCTTGGGAAACCCAGAGTTGGATTTGCAAACGTTCGTCGACAAGTTGGATATCTTTAATGCTTCGTCGCAAGTCAATTGGTTCGGTTCGGCCTTTCCGCTGAAACGAAAACGAGCTTTTGCTGAGCAGCTCGTCGATAGCACTGCTGAGTGCTTCTTGTCGCTCCGTAGGGATCGTGATTTCGTAGGTCACTTGATCGACTTGAATCTTGCGGTTGCTTGTTTCAAGTTCTGTGACGTTCTTGATCACGAGGCCGGGTGGTGATTCCTCCGTGAGGCGTTGACGCACTTCAACCGGGTCTCTTGCTTCTGCCAAAGTAAGTTCGATAACTTCATTGCACCCTTCAATGCCGAGTCCTAAGGCGGCGGGGAAGGTGATCTTTGGATGAGGATGGAAACCTTCGCTCATCGCTAATGGCAGTTCGGCGCGTCGGAACAGTCTTTCCAAGGCGCGTGCAAGATCGCGGTGGCTGATCAGTCGTAGATCGCCCTGTTTGCGAAAACGAATTCGTAGTTTTTGACGACTCATAAAACGAACAATAGTTCCTGGGTTTCCACCAGAAACTCAACAGCCGACGCAGCACCGAGGTATGGTGCCCCGCTAGCCGGATGGCTTAGTGCAGAGCCAAATCAGGCAAAGCCTTCGCCAACTCTTGTTTCAAATAATTGGTTACCTCGTCCGCTGTCTCCATTTTCAGTGATTGCCGAGCAACGTGCTCACACTGGTCGATGGAGACCCGACGACACACATTCTTGATCTCAGGTATCGCGCTGGGCGGCACGCTCAAGCTTCTCAAGCCCAGACCCAATAGCAGCATCGTGTAAATGCTGCCGGCACTCATTTGTCCGCACAGCGTCGCTGGAATCGATCCTTGCTGCGCGGCGCGTATCACTTGATGGATGAGCTGCAAAATGGCCGGATCCGACGCATTGTACAGTTCCGCCACATCTTTGTTGCTGCGATCCACGGCCAGGGTGTATTGGATCAAATCATTCGTCCCAATACTGATGAAATCAGATTCTTTGACAAACCGATCGATCGTCATGGCCGCTGCAGGGACTTCCACCATCATTCCAACTGGAATGCGGGGGTTGAAATCGATTCCTGCGTTGGACAAATCATCCATAATCGCACACAGTTCGGCCTTCGCTTGCCGCAACTCTTGAACTGTGCTGATCAGTGGAAACATCACGCGGACGTCTCCTAGCGTGCTTGCCCGCAAAATCGCCCGAAGCTGCGTTCGAAACAGCGGCAGGTCTCGCAAGGACAAGCGAATACTTCGTAAGCCAAGAAATGGATTGCGTTCGGGTTCCATTTCTTGAGCCTGGCCCATCTTATCGGCACCCAAGTCCAGTGTGCGGATGACAATGGGACATCCTTGCATCGATTGGACAACTTGTGCATAGGCCTGGAAATGGTCTTCTTCGGTGGGGGGCTGACCGCTGCCCAAATAGAGGAATTCGGTGCGGTAGAGACCGATCCCGTCAGCCCCTCGCGCCGAGCAAGATTGGACCTCGCGAGGAAACTCGATGTTGGCATTCAAATCGATTTGCTGGCCGTCCAGCGTTTCGGCGGGCAGGTCTCGTAACATATCAAGCTGAGCCGCCAGAGATCGATGCTGCTCCGCTTCTCGATCGCAACGCTGGATCGTTTCCTCATCGGGTTGCAGAATAACCTGGCCGTGGTCACCGTCGATCATCAGCAGGTCCCCGCTGGCGATTTCGTTGAGAAACGGACCCGTGCCGACCACCGCGGGAATTTCCAGTGCTTTGGCAACGATCGCCGTATGGCCTCCCGGTCCGCCGGTCTCCGAGGCGAAGGCCAGCACGAATTTGGGGTCGAGGTTTGCTGCCTCACCCGGAGTCAGTTCGTGTGCCAGAACAATGCCTGGCGAAGTCAAGTGGCTGAGTTCTTCTCGTTTGCGACCGAGCAGGTTGCTTAATAACCTTTTTTCAATGTCGACAATGTCGTGAGCTCGCTCTGCCATGAAGCGGTTTTCCAGGTTTTCGAAAACCTTGGCAAAACGCCGCAGCGTGCGACTGACGGAGTACTCCGGGGAGTAATGTCGCGTGCGGATTAAATTTTCTATTTCGTCTTGTAGCTTTGCGTCACGCAGCATTTGTTGCTGAGCGGAAAAGATGGCACCATATTCGTTCCCGAGCTGTTTAGAAACGTCGCGGCGATGCCGCTCAAGATCCTCGGCAACAGAATCAACCGAGCTTCGCAAACGATCCAATTCGTCGTCAACCCTGTCCGGGTCGACGAACCGACGGGGAATCCGGAAGCCATCGTTATCAACCACGATGGCTTCTCCGATCGCCACCCCAGGCGACACGGCAATCCCTTGGAAAGTCTGCATGTCAGGTGGAGGCAGGAGGGGCCCGGCTATTCAGCGAAGAACGAGAAAAGCGATCGCCCCGTCCTCGTCCGCCAAGATCTTTGGGCCGTTACGTCCTGCCCCATTCCTCTGTCATTATGTTGTTTGGCAAAAGTGAAACCATGGCTTTCCCTGATCCGCTTCAACGCGCTGATCGCGACCTTGGATTGGGACAACCTTTCACGCTGCTCTGTGCTATTCGAATCCGTTTTCGACCAGTTCGGATAACGCCGCCAAAGCTCTTTGGGCATCGCTACCGGTCGCGTTTATCTCCAGCTCTGTTCCCTGTTCTGCCGCTAGTGTGAGGATGCTTAAAATGCTCTTCCCATCCACAGTTTCATTCCCCTTCGTGACCTCGATTGTTGCAGAAAACTGATTGGCAGTTTTCACAAACAAATCAGCAGGGCGCGCGTGCAGCCCCTGAGGATTGACGACGGTCACCGTCTTCCTGACGCTTTGCGGTTCCATTTCCGGGGTCGAATTTAGCGACGACATTATGACACAAATTGATTGTTGTCGGCTTCTTCCAGCAGTTGGCAAATGTCTTCGCAGGTTTTGGCCTGCTTGAGAAACTTGCAGAACATATCATCACGAAGCTGACGTGAAATGTTTTCAAGAGCTCGCAGGTGATCTCCCGGACGGTCAGGAGGCGAAATGAGCAGGAACAATAATTGCACCTTTTCGCCGTCAAGACTGTCGAAGTCCACTCCATCGTGGCTGATGCCAACCGTGCCTACCAAACGTTCAACGCTCGGGTGCTTCGTGTGCGGAACGGCCACACCGCGGCCAATCCCCGTACTGCCGAGCTCCTCGCGTTTGATAATTGCCTTGACGATGTCTTCCTTGTCCGTCTCCGATACCTTTCCTGCCTCAACCAGTGCTGTGACTAATTCTCGAATGACTGATTCTTTGTCCTCAGCTGCCAACTCGGCGCGAATTGCACCTTGGCAAACAAAATCTGCGAATTTCATGCTTCCCTTTCCGCGATCCCGACGGATTTGGCGTTCATTCTCGAGATCTCTTTACTAAGCGTGTCAATGTTTCGGGCAGTTTCGGCAGCGTGTCTGCCGATTGTTCATCTGTGTGTGTCGTGGGCTAAATTGACTGTTCGGACTCTGATTCCGTTTCGAGGTTGCGTCGTCCTTGATTGCGATGAGTTGATCGCTTTTCTTTGTCTTTTTTGAGCTGTTGTTCGATTTTGTTAATCACCGACTCAACCGCACCCATCAGATTTTCTGACTGACTTGAGGCCACAAAGCGCTTCGCTTTTTCGGCCGTCACTTGGATTTCCACATCGGGTCGTTCTTCGTTCTCCAGGTCCACAGTGACCGTGGTTGAGGAAAGTCGCTCGTGAAAACGAGTTAATTTGGTGACTTTCTCGGTGATCTTTTCTTGGCTTTGGGAGCTAAGGTGACCGTGTCTGGTTGAGATGTTTATCTGCACCCGGCCTCTCCTGCTGGTTCGATTTGTCGGGGTGAACTGCGAAAGGAATCGAGATTTGTACGTGACCCACGACTTATTCTAACCCCCGGGCAACACCTCCACAAACGCAAACGGACGGTCGGGGCGGCTGGAAGCTTGTTTCTTTCCGTTTTGAGCTGTCGGTTTTGGTTGATTTGCGCTGTCCAAACCGAAATTAGACCCGCTGCTCACTCCCCCAGCGGCAAAGGGCAGCCGTTCCCTCATTGACTGAAAAGCTCGCGTAAGTCGCTCGCTGAGCGATCCCAGGCTTGGGCGGCTGCTGGAAAATCGGCCTCCATCGCACGTTTTTCCCGCGGGGTGGCGACCCTTGCCGTCTTGCTTAGGTTGGGGTTCAAGGGGATCTGGGCGCTTTTGCCGCGGGCGAGACGCGATTCTGTTTCCGCCGAAAGTAAAAAATTGATCAACTGCTGTGCCGCCTCAGGGTGCCGGCAGCCTTTGATGATGGCGAGCGTATTGGGGATGAACAGCGTGCCCAACTGGTCGGCAGCTTGATCCGGGTAGATGATTTCCACCGGCATGCCCGCTTCAATTTCGATCATCGCATCGTCGGTGTCGGTCAGGCCAAATAGAATTTGACCGGCGGCGACAGCTTGAGCGACTTGTCGGTTGCCGGCATAGATTCGAGCGTTGTTGGACAGTTTTCGGAAAAAATCCCGCGTTTTGGTTTCTCCCTGCGCTGCGTAAAGGCAGGCAGCGTGGGCGGCGGTCGTGCCGAATAAAGGTTTCGCGATGCCGACTTTTCCCTGCCACTTCGGATCTGCCAACGCTTCGATCGACGTCGGCCACTCGTTTTGAAGCAGCAATTCTCGGTTGACGAGTAACACGCGAGCTCGAGCAGCAAAGCCGTACCAACGGCCATCGGGTGATCGGAAGGCCTCCGGATAGCGAGTTGCCTGGGGAGATTGGTAGCTCTGTAGTAACCCTTTCTGATCAAGTCGCAGGGTGTTGATGATTTCGTTGTTCCAGAAGAGATCGCAGCGGGGACGCCGTTGTTCGTTGATGATCAGGTTGACCAGTCCGACGGTCTTGTTCGCCTCAGAGTCGTATTTGGGGCGGACTTGGATACCGGTAGCCTGTGTGAATTGTTCAAAAATCGGTTCTGAAAACTCTCGGTCGAGCGCCGTATAAACAACAACCTCATTTTCTGAGGATGGGCGGCAGGCTGCCAGCGTTAGCATTCCGAACAGCAGCACAAACATCCGTATCGTTGCGGATTGGGCCACGAATCTGGATTCCTTGGGGTTGAATGAAAGGGGCAGAAGCTCCTCCGGGCTACAATAGAAATATAGTATCAACCCCGGAGTTCGCATGTCGCGTTCACGTTTTGAAACATGGTTTGCAAAGCTGGCTGTCTCTGTGACGATCCTGTTTGGTTTGGCACTTTCGGCTCCTGATGGCATTTCGGCCCAAGTCAGCCAACAGGAATCCACGGCGCAGGAACATTCCGGACCGGTCGCGTCATCTGGCGTGATGCGAACACTTCGAGGGCGACATCTGCTGCTGGTGACCGATTTACCTTCATCGCCTGACGTGGACGGGCTGCCAAAGATTTTTGATCAAGCGATTTCCCAATGGGGCACCTATTTTCATGTGAAGCCTGATACCTTTGCCAACTGGAAGATTCGTGGCTATCTAATGCGAAATGATCAGCGATTCCGTGAGCAGGGATTCTTGCCGGACGACTTACCGCCTTTTTTGCATGGGTATCAACGGGCTGATGCACTTTGGGTGCGCGAGCAGCCCAGTGTCTATTATCAACGGCATCTATTATTGCATGAAGGAACTCATGCTTTCATGCGCTTCGCTTTGGGCGGGACTGGTGCGGATTGGTACATGGAGGGCGTGGCTGAGCACCTGGCGACTCATCGCTTTCGTGATGGGCGATTGGAGCTTCAAGCTTTTCCTCAATCCCGCGAAGAAGTGCCTCATTGGGGCCGGATCAAGCTAATACGTGATGCGATGGCTGCCGGCCAAGCTCGATCCTTGACGGATGCACTTCAGTTGGGAGGGCATGACTTTCGTCGTGTCGATGCTTACGCCTGGGCTTGGGCGGCGATTGTTTTTCTGGAGTCCAACCCAAGATACGCATTACGATTTGGTGATCTTCAAAACCAGGTCTCTCTACCGCCAGCCCAGTTTACGGCTCGGCTTTGGCAATCGTTGCAAGCAGATCGACGACAAATACAGGATGCGTGGGAGGTCTTCTTGGCTCAGCTCGATTATGGATACGAACCGACGGCTGACGCGATCGACTATCGACCTGTGAAATCTTTTGCTGAAACGACCCGGATTTCAATTAAAACGGATCGAGGATGGCAGTCGACCGGTCTGCAATTGTCTGGCGGGCAAGTTTATCGAGTTCGGGCACATGGACGCTACCAACTCGTTTCGGGCGATGAGGTTTGGTGGAGTGAAGCCGGCGGGGTAAGCTTGGAATATCAGGACGGGATGCCACTCGGGCAGTTGATTGGAGCTTTTTCAGCGGAGATTCCCGCGGAGCGACCGGTGGGGCAGGCTTCATTCTCAAGCCCCATTCCAGTGGGGGTAGACTGCGAATTGCGTCCCCAGCGGGATGCGGTCTTGTTTTTGCGGATTAACGAACCGGCCGGGCGGCGAAAGGACAATCAAGGCTCTTTACTGGTTCAAATCGAGGAGGTCGTCGATCCGACCAATTGACGTTGTTGCCTGATCACCCAACAATCTACAGTTGAGTAGTTTTCTCCCGTCGGGGCAGGTTTCCTGTCACGGTCGTCACCTATCACTAGGACTGTTTAAGCGAGTCATCGATGAATCAATTGCAGCACCAGGATCCCGAAGTGTGGGCCGCGATGGAATCCGAGTCCGAGCGTCAACGGGACGGTCTGGAGATGATCGCAAGTGAAAATTACACGAGCTGTGCCGTGATGCAGGCCTTGGGCAGTGTTTTGACCAACAAGTATGCCGAAGGCTATCCCGGACGTCGCTACTACGGTGGCTGTGAGTATGTGGACGTGGTCGAAGACCTGGCACGCGATCGGGCCTGTGAGTTGTTCGGCGCCGAGCATGCGAATGTGCAACCGCACGCTGGCTCACAGGCGAACATGGCTGTTTTTCTGACAGTGCTCGAGGCGGGTGACACCGTATTGGGATTAGACCTTGCTCATGGTGGACACCTCACCCATGGCATGCGACTAAACGTTTCGGGCAAGCTCTACAATTTCCACCACTACGGCGTCACTCCGGACGAACACCGAATCGACTTCGATCAGGTCGCTCAAATGGCGCGTGAACATCGGCCCAAAATGATTATCGCGGGTGCCAGTGCTTATCCTCGTGAGATCGAACATGCACGCTTTGCGGAAATTGCCAAAGAAGTTGGTGCTCTCTTGATGGTCGACATGGCGCACTATGCAGGCCTTGTCGCAGCCGGCTTGCACAACAGCCCGGTTCCGGTGGCCGACTTTGTGACGACCACAACTCATAAGACCTTGCGTGGACCACGATCTGGCTTGTGCCTTTGCCGCGAGGAGTACGCGAAAAAGCTGGATCGAAGTGTTTTTCCTGGCATTCAAGGTGGGCCGCTGATGCATGCGGTTGCAGGAAAAGCCGTTTGTTTTCGTGAGGCACTCCAGCCTGATTTTAAAGGGTACGTTCAACAAGTGATTGACAATGCGAAGGCGCTTGCCGAAGTGCTTCTCGAAGGCGGCCTTAAACTGGTCAGTGGTGGCACAGACAATCACTTACTGTTGGTCGATGTGACACCGTTGGGCATTGGGGGGAAGTTAGCCGAAGCGGTCTTAGACGATTGCGCAATCACGGTTAATAAAAACATGATTCCCTTCGACGAACGGAAACCGATGGATCCTTCGGGGATTCGTGTGGGAACGCCCGCTCTGACGACTCGAGGGATGGGGACCGAACAAATGCGGGAAGTTGGTAAACTGATGCTGTCCGCACTCGGTGATCCCGAAAATAAGAATAATTTGTCGGAAGTTCGCGCAGCTGTCATCGAACTGTGTGGCGACTTTCCCGTTCCCGCTACCGCCTGCGAAGCTGTCTAAATGCGTAACGATCGTAAAATGGAATCCGATCATGGCTGACAACAAAATTTTGATCGCTGATGACAACCAAGCAAATGCTGAATTGCTGGAGGCGTATCTCTCCGATCTCGATTGCGATTTGGAGTTCGCCTGCGATGGCGAGGACACGTTGACCAAGGTCGACTCCTTCGCACCGGACCTGATTCTGCTGGACGTTATGATGCCAAAGCGCAGCGGGTTCGAGGTCTGTGAGCATTTGAAGGCCGATCCCAACACAAGCTCAATCATGATTCTGATGGTCACGGCATTGAACGAATTAGGGGATATTGAGCGAGCCGTGCATGCGGGCACGGATGACTTTCTCTCGAAGCCTGTCAATAAACCTGAGCTGCTAAAACGTGTAGAGAATATGTTGACCCTCAAGGATACTCGTGACGAAAATGAGCGATTGCGGCGATATATTGAAAAGATGGACGACGTCCAGTCCTGATTCAGTCGTCGTTCGCTGACCGTTTGAGGCCGTAATCTGTCGCGGTTTTGCAAGCCTTTCTCGGGCCTTACCCACTTGGCTTGCCCTAAGCAAACCGACTGGTATATGCTTGAGGTAGCTGCATTTTCGGAGGATCAGACGTTGAGGGGGATCAGGTGATGATACCACCAAGGGATGAGTCTTACGTGTTCACTAACATCGTCAATCCGGTGGCTGTCGTTGTTCCTAACGACAAGTTTCGTCGCGGTCGTCGTGGTTTCAATCGGGTAACCGTATGTCTGTGCGCGTTGGGGCTCTTATTGATTTTGCCTTGTCGCGTGGCGGATGCTGCTCCTGAGATGACCGTCGATCCGTCCACCGATTCCCTGCAACGTCTAATTGAGCGATTGGGTTCCGACGAATACGCTCAACGGGAAAGGGCCAGCAGCGAATTGTTGGAGCGTGGTGTGGAGGCGTTTGACGCACTCAATCGGGCTCGTAGTCATGAAGATGTCGAGGTTCGAAAACAGGCCGAGTATTTGTTGAGAAGCATTCGCGTGGAGTGGGTTCAGGAGGGCGACGACCCACAAGTGCAGGAGCTGTTGCGAAACTATCGCAGTAGTCCGAGCGATGATCGAGAAGCTCGTTTGAAGCGGCTCGTGCGAGTTGACGCGGGAGCCGGTATTGAACCGCTTTGCCGGCTGGTGCGTTTTGAGACCTCGGAGAATCTTTCGAAGCGAGCGGCGTTGTTGGTGATGAATGTCGAGTTGCCTGGGCGGGCGGCGGCTGAAGAATCGTGGGATCAAGTCATCGACGGTGCCATTCGATCGAGTCAACGTCCGGCGGCCGATTGGCTGCGGTCTTATGCCCGCTATCTGCGCGGCTCAGATACCGCCATGGATGAGTTTGAAAGCTTGGTCGTTGCGGAAGAAGATGAAGTCAACGAACGCCCCGACAAAGTTCGCTTGGCCATTCTGAGAGACTTGCTCCGTTGGCAAGTCGATTCGCTAGAAAAACTTGGCCGACGCAGCGACGCGATTGAAATGATGTGGCGAACAATCGCCATTCAAGATGCAACAAATGTTGCCTTGCTCGAGACGGTCGATTGGCTGATTGATCGATCGGCTTGGCAACTGATCGAAGTGCTCGCCGACAAGTTTGCGGCGACGTTTGAAGACGATCCCAAGTTGCTCTATCGACAGGCTGAAGTCAGTTTGCGGTTGGGTGATAAAGTTAGAGCGGATGAGTTGGCCGCCCAGGCGATGGGGATTGCGAAGGAGAACGAGCCATTCTTGCACGTTGAAGTGGCGCAAGAACTGCAGAATCGAGGACTTTTTGATTGGGCCGAAAATGAATATCTGCATGTGATTACGAACTCAGAAGAGATCTCGCCGGCGGGTTTTGATGCCCGCATCCGCTTGGGCTGGATGCTGCATGATCAAGCCAGGAACAAAGATGCTTACGAAACGTTGCATCAACTGGTCGAGTTGGTCAATGAGAACAGTCCGGCAGGGCAACGGGTTTTAGGGGAATTGGACCGAGATCTGAAGCGGATTCGAGGCCAAATGCACTTTTCAAATGCGCTTGATTTTGGCAGCCAGGAAAAGTGGAAAGAGCAAGCGCTGGAACTCAAGAATGCGATCAAATACGACCCCTTCAATGCCGATATCATGATCGCAATGTTCCATGTTCGAGAGCCTGACAAGCAGTTTGCCGCCGCAACTCGTAAGACGATTCGACAGACCGCAGATCGCTATCGTTCGTCAGCGATCATGGCCGAGCGAAAGTACCAGGCTGATCGCAGTCCGGACTCTCTGGAACTCTATGCTTTGATGCTGAATCAGTACGCTTGGCTCGTTGCGAATACCGAGGGTGATTTTCAAGCCGCGCTTTCCAGCAGTAAGAAATCGTTAGAACTCATTCCCGATGATCCAGGATATCTTGATACTCTGGCTCGCTGTTATCACGCGGTCGGTGACTATAAAATGGCGGTCGAAACACAAAAACAGGCTGTTCGCTTCGATCCGCACTCTGGGCAGATTCAACGGCAGCTTGAAATGATGGAAAAGGCGTTGTCCGAACAGGAAGCTGATAAAGCTGAATAATGAATTGTCATATGGCTTTGGATGAATCTGCCTGGGAGGGTCAATCTCACATGTGTGGCTCGAGCCGTTCTGGATCTCCCACCAATCCCAGCGGAGTTGCTGGCCCGCTGCCGGCTTCGGATTCAATACCTTCTGAGCGAGGTCATCGCGTGAGCGAAGCCGCCCAGCGGCAGGAGACACGTTACCATCTCTTCATTCTCTTGATCTGTCTCGGCATTCTCTGGTTGTCTTTCGCGTTGCAGCTGAAAGGTGATGTGCAAGTTGTTACGCCGACCGTCGGCTGGACGTTGCCTTCGATTTGTGCCTTCCGGAATCTGTTCGGCTTGGATTGTCCCGGTTGCGGGCTAACTCGTAGTTTTATCAGTTTTGCACAAGGTGACTGGAACGCATCGTTCCAGTTTCATCCCCTTGGCTGGATGATGTTTCTGTTTGTCGCCATGCAGATTCCTTTTCGCTTGGTTCAGCTGAACCGTCTACGTCAGCATCGATCGGTGATCTATTGGCCAGGGGCGGTTTGGTTAGGATGGGGATTGATGATGTTGTTGATTGCCCAATGGGTCATTCGGGGAATCGGAGGAAGATGGTGATACGAAAGATCGAGCTTGCAGACTTTAGCCTGTCCATGTTTGAACAAGGTTCCGGTGTGCCGTTATTGCTCGTGCATGGTTTTCCGCTCGATCACACAATGTGGGCGGAGCAATGTGCAGATTTGTCAGTGGATTATCGGGTTCTGGCGCCGGACTTGCGTGGCTTCGGAAGCAGTGATGGGATCGATGTGACGGAATACAGCATGCAATGTTTTGCCGATGACTTGGCCAACTTGCTCGATACCGTGGGCGTTGATGAGCCGATTGTGTTCTGTGGTCTTTCTATGGGCGGCTACATTGCCTGGCAGTTTTGGCAGCATCACCGAGAACGGCTACGTGCTTTGATCTTATGCGATACGAGAGCGGCTGCCGATGCGGATGAAGTTGCCCGCGCCCGACGCTACATGGCGAATCATGTGATGTCGGAGGGGACCGCATCACTCGGTGCCGGTATGGTGACAAAACTGTTCTCGCAAGCCACGTTGGATCAGTCAGGACCTCAACTCGCTCAAGTACGTCAAGTCATTGCCGCAGCCAAGCCGGAGTCGATTGCTGCAGCTCAACGTGGTATGGCTGCCAGGCCTGATATGACCGAATACCTCTCTCAGATCGACTTGCCGACCTTGCTGATCGCGGGTGAAGAGGATGTGATTACTACCGCGGACGAAATGCGAACGATCTCGCAGCAGTTGCCGAAATCCGAGTTTCACTTGATTGCACAAGCGGGGCACATGGCGCCAACCGAACAGCCTCAGGCGGTAAACACCATTATTCGACAGTTCTTGACGCAAGCCAATTTGGAGTGCTGATTGAATGATCCACCGGCAAACGTGTCGGAGAGCTATTGAGCGCACTTAGGGGAGCTGAAATAACGATTGGCTTTTGACGATCGCGCTGTCGTCAGGAAACGTGTGAAATGCTTGGACAAGTAGGCTACGGTTTCGTGTTTCAAGATTGATGTAGCTAATCGCTCCCAGTGAAACTCGGCCACTGGAATCAAATGTGTGTAGCATTCCCTGGCGTTTGCCATCTTGAACAAGCTCCTGTTGAAATGTCCAAAAGACCTCCGGGTCTAATGGTTCCAACTGAAAACTCATCTGGTAAGCGCATCCGCCACGGCATTTGACGGTGTCAGATCGTTCGCCCTGCAGGCGATGGGACAGCAATCGACGTCGCTGAGGAAGTGGATGATTCGAGGCGGCAGCCACCTCCGTCAATGTTAACCCACCGTATGCCCAAGTGACCAAATGGCCCGCATTGGTAATTTGGATCTTTGCCTGGTAGCCGCCTCGCTCTACGACTCGTGTCTGATGAACTTCAAAAAGTTCAGGGTGGAGCACTCTTCCGTAGACTTGGAATAACAACTCGGCGACTTTTGGTCGAGCGACAGGCACGAAACAAACTCCTGAAACAAGGCCGTGATTGACCAACGCTTCCTGCTTGCAAAAAGGTTCCCTGGGGACGCCGTTGGCATCCGCTCAAGCTCCCATTATAAACGCGACGTGCGATGCCCACCAAGGGACATTCGCTGAATGAAGTTGAGTTCGGAAACTAACCATATAGAGGTATTGACATTTCTTCGTTAGTAAGTCGCAATCCATGCTTTCACGCGCCTGCGCTGACGTGTGGGGCCATGTTCCGGCGCGTGCGGGTAAACGCCATTTTGAATGGAAAAGTCGGTTCGCCTGATTGACAAAAAGGAATTCGCATGTTCTCCATCTTTGTAGCCTTCGAACTGCTGCAAAAAGCATATGGTGCTCAGCATTGGTGGCCCGGAGAGTCAGTCTTCGAAGTCATTGTGGGAACGATTCTGACGCAAAATACAAATTGGAAGAACGTTGAACGAGCGTTAGGAAATTTGCGTGATGAAAATCTACTTTGTGTAGACGGTATGCGGGATTTACCGACCACCGCATTGGCCGAATTGATTCGACCGGCCGGATACTACCGACAAAAGTCGAGACGTTTGCACAATTTCCTTCGTTTTCTTGATGAAACTTACGACGGGGATCTCGAATTGATGTTTGAGGAACCGGTCGACGAGCTTCGTGAAAAATTACTTTCGATTAATGGGGTTGGTCCTGAAACGGCTGACTCGATTTTACTCTATGCGGGCCAGCTACCTGCTTTTGTTGTCGATACTTACACGGCACGCGTGTTCAAGCGGCATGGCTGGAGCGAGGCCGAAGCCGATTACTATGCGTTGCAATCAGCGGCTGAGCAAGCGTTGCCGCGAGACGTGAAACTCTACAATGAGTTTCATGCGCTCATTGTGCAGGTCGGCAAGCTGCATTGCGGCAGAATACCCCAATGCGACGGCTGTCCGTTGCAATCGATTTTGCCGGCCAGCGGACCGCTCGACCCCTGCTCTTAAATGATTCTGCCGTGCGGGGGTATCCCGTGATGTTTCCGGTCGTGGGGTGAATCTCGCTTGGAACGCGAGTTGAGTGGGAGGGCGGCTGCAGCGATGTGAATCCTGCTTCTGTTGGCAGTCAGCTCGAAGTGTGACTTGCCGGGGAAAGATATCTTGCGAGTGCCGTTTGACAAGGTCAGAGTCCCTGGTGGATGATACAGTCAACTTGAAAACCACCTTTTCGATCGAGGTTGCGATGTCTTTGTTCGAGTCTCAAGAGCGCGAGAATCTCAACCGTGCCCAGCCACTTGCCGCGAGAATGCGGCCGCAGTCCTTGACGGAATTTGTAGGGCAGCAACATTTTCTTGCCGAAGGGAAATTGCTCCGTCGACTCCTGCAAGCCGATCGATTAGGTTCGGTGATTTTCTACGGGCCGCCGGGTACGGGGAAAACCACATTGGCGCAATTATTGGCCCAAGAATCTCGTTCACGTTTCAGTGAACTGAGTGCGGTGACGAGTGGGGTCAAAGACGTTCGTGCTGCTCTGCAAGCGGCCCAGGATGAACTTGCCACAGGCGGGCGACGGACGTTGTTGTTCATCGATGAAATCCACCGTTTTAATCGAGCACAGCAAGATGCGCTGTTGCACGATGTGGAAAACGGAGTCGTGATTTTGGTAGGTGCGACCACCGCGAATCCATTCTTCGCTGTCAATTCAGCGCTGGTCAGTCGTAGTCAGATCTTTCAGTTCGAACCGCTCGAGGCCGAGGACTTGAAGGATTTGCTGCAGCGCGCGTTGAAGGATTCTCGTCGTGGGTTGGGGTATATTCCCGTGGAAGTAGAGGAAGAGGCCTTGGAGTACCTTGCTGAAATTTCGGATGGAGACGCGCGCCGTGCCTTAGGCGCGTTGGAAATTGCGGTGCTTTCGAGTCCAGAACGTCCGGTGCGATTGACGCGTGAATTAGCTGCTGAGTCAGTGCAAAAAAAAGCCTTCGATTATGATGCAGCCGGCGATACGCATTATGATTGTGCTAGCGCACTCATTAAAAGTATTCGCGGTAGCGATGCGGACGCGGCGCTCTACTGGCTCGCTCGCATGCTTGAAGGAGGCGAGGATGTCCGCTTTTTGACGCGACGGCTTGTGATTCTTGCCAGTGAAGATGTCGGTAACGCGGACCCGCAAGCGTTGTCCTTGGCCGTTGCTGCCATGCAAGCCTGCGAATTTGTCGGTTTGCCCGAATGCCAACTAACGCTCTCGCAAACAGTCACTTATCTTGCCTGTGCTCCAAAATCAAATGCGGCTACGCGGGCGATCGCCGCGGCCCGAGCGGATGTGCAAAGTGGCCGAGTGCTTACCGTGCCGCGTCATCTGAGAGATCGTCATTATGCCGGAGCTGAGCAGCTTGATCATGGAACCGATTATCACTACGCCCACAACAGCGAAAATGGCATCGTGGCCCAGGATTATTTAGGGGTTGAGCGTGAATACTATCAGCCGGTTCACCGCGGCTTCGAGCTCGAACTTTCCGCACGACTCGTTCAGATTCGACGCGAACTGCGGGGCTCGCAAGAAGATTGAATTCATTGAGCCTGTTTGGCTCGAGACATGATGGCGACAATGACCGGATTGCTTCGGTCGTAGATGTGATCGATCAAACTCAAGAAGACGAAGCCGAGTCCGGCCAACGCGATCGCCAACAGCACATCTCCATTCATCTCCGTGGGGAGAATGTTTCTCCATTCCAAAGGAATCTCTTTGCCATGCCGATCGAGCCCGACGGAGAGAATTTGTTTGTAGGGCCAAATGCGCCGAAGGGAACCCACCATGAAACCCACCAGCAACGCGACCGTGGTGGTGTAGTATCGATTCAATAACCAACTCAGGAGACGGGTGAACAACAGCAAGCCCGTTACGGCGCCCAGACCCGCGGGTAGGATAACCTGCAGAAGGGTTGATCCGACTTTTGCAAAGTCAAGGTCGCGTGCTGCATCGATCAGGCTGGTTAAGGCGGTCACACAATAGGTGTACTGACCCAAAATCAGCAAAATGAATGAACCCGAAATGCCTGGCAGGATCATTGCGCAAATGGCAATCGCGCCACTTCCAAACAAAATGATTGGCGAATGTCCTGGATCAGCCGGCACGAGGCCGACCAACCAAAAGGCAAAGGCGGCTCCCAGCAGTAAGGTGGCTGCGGCCGGTAGGCTCCATTTCAATCGACCGGCCAAGGCAACAATCGAGGCAATGATCAAACCAAAGAAGAAGGCAAAGAGCAGTGATTCGTGATATTGCAAGAGATGGGATAACAATTCGGCAAGCGTACCAACAGCGGTGACGATCCCCAAACCCAGCGGTAGAAGAAATCGCCACGGGATGTTGTGAAACGCATTGCGCCATCGGAGTCGAAAAAAGTCGGTTAGCATGCCGAAATCAAAACATCGAATCGCTTGCAGTAGATTGGGATAGACGCCCAACACGAAGGCCATTGTCCCCCCTGATACTCCCGGAACGACATCGGCCGCACCCATACAAAGGCCTACGGAGAATAGGTAGGCAGGGTGGATTCGGGTGGGTGAGTGGCTTGCTGGGTTTGTCATGATTTCATGTTTCGGTCTACAAAATGTCGAACTAGCTCAAATTGGTGCCGCGATTGGGGCGATCCCAAAACACGGAAACTCTGCAAACCCATTAGTTTTACTGGGCGAGGGTTGCTTCAAAGCAGTTTTTCTCCTGAAGGGATCGTCAACGACTCCGCTCAAAGTTAACTGATTACGTAGCTTTTGCGAGGAGCCCTTTTATGGGAGCTTTGTTAATCTGTGTCGTCCCATGGGGTATGGCTGATGTTGACCCGGTATATTGCCCGACTACAATTTTGAGAGGATATTAGTTGCTGGCTGAAGACGGACGCTCTGTTTGCATCGGTGATGTTTGCTCGACGCTGGAAGACGGTTGATAAGAGGCAGTAACTTGTTTCCATGATTGGGATGGAATCCCAAAATACCCATTGAACGTGCAGGCTAGGCATGTATGTCCTTCGACGCAGGACGCGACTCGACATTTGGGCACCGGCCAAGTTGAACCTCTATCTTGAGGTGCTTGACCGCCGTGCGGATGGATTTCATGAAATTGAAACCCTCATGGTCTCCGTCTCTCTATTCGACCGACTGCGTTTGACTCCTTCCGACGACGGGAAGATCTCCCTTCGATGCCGTTGGGTGTCGGGGTATGGCGAGACTTCTGACCTTGGCGACCTTCCAACCGGCTCTGATAACTTGGTGATGCGAGCTTTAGATCGTTTGAGCGAAGCAAGCGGAGTTCAGCGTGGCCTGCAAGTTGAGCTGCAAAAACGAATTCCAACGTCAGCCGGGCTTGGTGGTGGCTCAAGTGACGCGGCTGCCGCGCTGATTGGCGCCAATCGGTTGTGGCAGCTGAATTGGTCGCGCGAACGGCTCACGGAAATCGCTGCTGAACTAGGCAGCGATGTGCCGTACTTTTTTTTCGGCAAGCCTGCGGTTTGTCGAGGGCGAGGCGAACAAATTGAACCGATCGAGAGCGAATTAAAACAGCACGTGGTGATCATCCGCCCACCAGAGGGCTTGTCGACGCCTGCCGTTTATAAACAAGTAGACTTATCTTCCCCTTCGAATCAAATTCAACCGACGCTCGCGTGTATGCAGGGTCGGCAGGTTCGGGATATTTCGCGACGCATGTTTAATCGGCTGCAACCAGCCGCGATTCGTGTGTCGCCATGGATTGGACGACTCCAACGTGAGTTCGATCGACTTGACGTGTTAGGCCATCAGATGAGTGGAAGCGGAAGCAGCTATTTTGGTTTCTGCCGATCGGCTCGACACGCAAGACGCATCAGCTCAATGCTTCGTGCGCGATGCCCGGGCAGGGTTTTTGAAGTTACGACCCTGCCTGGCAGTCAGCGATGCATCGTTGAGGCGAGCAAAAACTAGGAGGCTGGGCCGTGGAAATTACTGAAGTTCGAATCAAATTGATGGAAGACACTGACGACCGTCTACAAGGGTTTTGTTCCGTTACATTTGATGACTGCTTTGTGGTTCGTGATCTCAAAATCATCGAAGGATCCAACGGTCCTTTTGTTGCGATGCCTAGCCGCAAGCTCACCGGTCACTGTCCGAAATGCGGATGCAAGAATCATTTGCGAGCAGCTTTTTGCAATCAATGTGGATTGCGATTGAAGGATGACTTAGCGGTCAAAGATCAGGACGGACGTGCCAAGTTGTATGCGGACATCGCTCACCCGATCAATTCTGCTTGTCGGGAAATGATTCAGCAAAGAGTGATTGCAGAGTATCGGAAAGAGCAAGAACGAGCCAAAGAGCCTGACTACGTCTCTCGGTACGACGACTACTATGAATGCGAAGACAAGTCGGCTGCCAAGTTGCCAGAAAAGATGCACGCGGAACCGGCGTCCAGCGAGCCTCGTGCACCGCACTCCATGCCGGCTCGAAGGCCGGCGAGTCGGGAGCAGGTTGAACCGCAGGGCAGAGATGATTTCGGGGCCGGAATCTTTTAGCGGGGCTGGTAGCTTTTCGAGTGAGTGCGCTATTACGGATCGCTGTTGCGGGTGGCGACTTGCGATCTTTCGATGGGGCGGAATGGACAAACGCCCACCCGATCTTACAAGGGGACAGCTTAATGGTCCCCTTGCGCCTATGACTTGCATGTCATTTGATCATAGCTCATAGGCGATCCGTGCCTTGGCGGTTTACCAGTCCATGCGTTTGCGACGGCGACGATGCATGCCTCGCAAACGTTCTGGAGTTTTGGCCCGTTTTAAATTGTGTGCGGGTCGTTTCAGTTTTTTGAATGGACGTTCGTCACGTGCATCGGTCGAGCTGTCGTCATGCTCTTCGTCGTCATGTCTGTGCGTAGATGAATTCATGTCATCTCCTTCGTTCAAAAGACGAACACCGTGCAGTTCGACTTGTCGGTCGTTTTGCTCGGTATGTTTACTTCAATACTTGTCCGAAGTGGTCTCCGTTCAGTACGCCGTTTGGAATCTGTTTGTGATCAGCTGTGCTTGTTCACACAGCAGCGAGATCTCATCGACTTGGTCGATGGAGATGCCCGGCAAATAGAGCCAAACACCAAGCTGACGAGCCCATATTTCCTCTTTTGGATCCCTCTCATGGCCACACACTGCCAGTAACATGCTTGGAGTTGCCGCTAATGTTTGGCACAGTTCGCGGAATCCGGATGATGTTTGGCCGTGGTGGTCAAGGTCGACCCACGCCATTTGAAATTTGGCTCGGCGAGCAGCGGTCGTGGCGTTCTGAGCATCAGCGCAGACTACGGTGTCCCAACCCGCTTGAGTGGCTGCATCTGAAAGAAATTCGCGTTTTGCTTGGACCGTCGAAGCGACCAAGCAATGAGCCGCGGTTGTCTTTGTCTGCGCGGCCGCAAATTGCTCTTTCGATACGTCTCTCACCGGATCTAAGGACGTTGTCCTAGTCCTTATAGTACTCATAACTACAGACCTGCTTTCCAGTAAACCCCCTGCTGCTTCAATCATTATTTTCCTCAACGAGCCGAACGTCTCTGCACGTCAGTAGGACGCCAGATGTTGTTCAACTGTAATCGTTATTTCGACAAGCGATATCTCTCCCATCTCATCCCAGCAACGAATCGAACGATACTCCAACCACGTCGCGCAAGATCATGTTCGCCGCCGTGTCGTAAGCTAATTCGACCGATCAGCAGACATCGCTTTCGCTGTGAATGTTTCGTGGCTTCGTTGTGGTTTTGTTGGGAGAATTACCAGTTGATTTTCTTCGACCGTCGCCGATGAATTCCATTGAATTGATCTGGCGCCTTCGCTCGCCGTCGTGCTGCGTTTCGCGAGCGACGCTCATGACTCGGCGGATTCACTCGCTTGCGACTTTCACCTGAGCGATAATCGAAATCGTTGTCGTCATAACTCGAATTCTCAGCGTTCATTTACACTTCCTTTCTCTCGGTGGGGTAACCCAGTACCTTCACTAACAGTCGCTTTCCAAAATGGTTGAGAGTTACGCTTTCATACACATCTTCCACGCACCTTTCGCCCGGTTGGCGAAAGGGTCGCGTCACGTGTGTACGTTCGGCGCACTCGCAATTTCGGATGCGATCCGTACGTCAACACGACCTCCCTTGAAGCAAGGACATCGTCCTTCTCTAGATCGACTCCCCAATGCAAGCACGGTGCCAAAGCCAGCAGTTAGAAATTGGTTTCGACGGTAAACCGTTTGAGGATTCGGTGTTCCCGATTCCAAGAGGCAGCTACGTTCAGTTTGGGGCAGGCAAGAGCGTCACACTGTTTTGGTGAGCTAGCAGAGTGCTGTTGGGTCGCTAAGCGATGTTGCTGAAACAAGTTGTGCGACGATTATGCGCGTTGGTGAAATGCCACTATTGTGGTGACTCGAACTCAGGGTGGTTTCGAAGAGTGTAGTCGCTCTCTATTGCTTAAATTGCCAGGCTTGACCGTCGCTAATTTGAGCAGCGGAACAACGCATCGGAAGCGAGTTCTTTGGCTCTCTTGATCGGGCCGAGATCCGTCTATGACTCAATTAAAAAAACGAGGCAACCCCAGTTCGTGACTGAGGCTGACTCGTTCATTGAGCCAATTCGAGCGCAGAGGTGTCCCTACCAGGGACCGCGAACCGGATAGATTCCGAACTGGGTAGTGTCCCAGGGGAAGACGGGCGTGGGGGCCGTCATACCGGAGTTTGGTAGGGCATAGGGTCTGCCGAATTGGTGGTTAATTGGTGACATTCGGGTACGTCCGACGCCCCAAGCATACTCGGTCTGCATATTAACCGTGGGCGGCAAGATCAGAGCCACGGGACGTCCCCATTCGACATTCTGATAAGGGCCGTGCCACGAGCTGCTGGCGTTATACCAACGGGCAGCTCGATCATATTGAACGTAGCCACCCGCCCAGGCGGTCGTCGTCAATGCACTACTTGCAGCGACGAGCGTAAAGAGAAGTACGGCATATCGTTTCATGGACATCACCCCATGCGGAAAAACAACGGGTAAACAATTATTAACGCGGCAGTCGGAATACGTTTCGGACGCCTTTCACGGCAGTGAGAACGGGTGTTCCTTGCCATTTGACTTTTGTGCGATTGAGCCCCATGCCGTTGTTGTAGTACTGGTGGTAGCTGCGATGGTGTTTGTAGAGCCATTCGTGCGGCATCAACGGTTGGTAGGTCACATAGGTATGTCCTACCAAATTGGGCGTGGGGTAGGGGGCCGGGTAGGCGGCGGCAGGAGAGCCACAGTTGTTGGGCACGTAATAGTTGTAAAACAGGTCAGGCTGGGATTGTTCTGTGTAGGGTAGGTACCAGTGGTCCCGCTTACTCGCACAGCTCCCAAACGGTGCACAGGCAGCTCCGTGGCCGCAGGAACCGTTGCCGCAATAGGTGCCCCCATACTCGTGGGTCACGCCACTAAGGCTTCCTTCGCTGCCGGCAACGCAGTTGGGGCAATTTTGTGCCGCGGCGGTTCCGGCGAGAGCTGCGGTGAGTGATAACAAGCATGCACCTACAAAGTGCCAATTGCCACAATGCATGGTCCGATTCCTTTGGTCACAGTCAGGCGAGGCTCCAACGAAAGGGCTGGCAAGCCGAGGATTTCGTCGAGGTCGTCAGTGGTGGGGTAGTAGGGTGGGATGGTCGCGGCCTGCGGCGGGAGTTTCCAGACGGAGGCCTGCTAGATGGTGTCGGTTCGATCACCCGGTAGGGGTGAGTCTTTATTTGCGAGTTGATCGAACTGAGCTGATTGTTTTGGTCCTTTGACGTGGCTTCGGCCAAGCCGACTGGGAACCGGCTATCCTTGTCGGTATAATCTGCCCAATCGTTACCGAGTCGAGGGGCTCCACCGTTTCCGGTGAGAGCTTCAGGCGGTCCAATGGCCGTCACTTCGAGAGATTCCAAATCCCGTTTCCGGTCCTCCGTTGCCGGTTGTGAAGGAGTACGAACGTTGCCTCCCGCCAGAGCCAAAAAAACGCTCCGGTCATCGCCTACTGCTGCTAGTAAGTCGGCGAAGAATTCGGAATCGAATGGCAATCGGCCATCGGGCCGTCGCCGTCGCGCGACGGCCGAATCGATGGCGAAGTCTCAGCGCGATATCTCCGTGAGTGAGTTTTTTGCCAAGAACCGACATCTGCTTGGTTTCGACAATCCTCGCAAAGCGTTGTTGACCACGGTCAAGGAGGCCGTTGACAATTCACTTGATGCTTGTGAAGAGGCAGGTATCCTTCCAGAGATCTGGGTTCATATCCAACAAGAGGGTCCCCAACGCTACAAGGTGGCTATTCAAGATAACGGGCCGGGGATTTTGAAAAAGCAGATTCCACTGATCTTTGGCAAGCTGCTGTATGGATCCAAATTCCATCGTTTGCGCCAGAGTCGTGGACAGCAGGGGATTGGAATTAGCGCAGCCGGGATGTATGGCGTGCAAACCACCGGCAAGCCCGTCAAGATTATTTCGAAGGTGTCCAAACGCAAGCCGGCACATTATTACGAAATTCAAATCGATACAAAAAAGAACAAGCCGGAGATCCTCAACGGTCGTGGTGAGGGTGTCGACATTCCACCTGGTGAAAAGGGAGCGAAGTACTTCGAGAAACATGGCATCGAGTGGGTTGATTCTGATCATGGAACTCGAGTCACGATTGAACTTGAATCTCGTTATCAACGTGGTCGTGGTAGTGTTGATGAGTATTTGGAACAGACTGCAATTGCCAATCCGCATGTGACTTTGCACTTTCTTGACGCGGACGATAACTCGAGGGACTATTTGCGTTCGACGGAGTTTCTACCGCCCGAACCCAAAGAGATTAAGCCGCATCCGTATGGCGTCGAACTGGGGCGTTTGGCTGCGATGCTTAAGGATACTTCCGAGCCAACGCTCTCGTCATTCCTGACATCGAGTTTCTCACGAGTCAGCGCATCCGTTGCACGTCGTGTCTGCCAAACCGCCAAGTTGAGTACGCGCGCAAGAACGACTCGAATTGGGCAACGTGAAGCTGATTCGCTCTATCAGGCCATTCAGAACACGAAGATTTCCAATCCTTCCACCGATTGCATCTGCCCGATTGGCGAGGAGCTTATTCTCAAAGGCTTACGGCACGTTGTTCCGGGGGAGTTTTATACGGCGGCAACGCGCCCGCCATCCGTCTATCGAGGTAACCCGTTTCAAATTGAAGTCGGACTCGCCTACGGTGGAGAGGCGCCTACCAAACGGGTCGACAAAGAGCTGTTGGAAGAATTGTTGGACGAAACGGATGTTCGCACGGTTCGCCAGTTTCTGATCACCACATTCAATGGACTTGGTGCCGAAAGTGCTGAGAAAATCATAAAGGCATCTGGTGTGAGTTCGCGGCAAACTACGCGAGGTTTGTCCCCGAAAGAAGTTGATGCGCTCCTCCATGCGATGCAGACAATCAATATTAGCGAAGGGCAGGCGATGGAAGTCCTTCGCTTGGCAAACCGGGTGCCCTTGCAGTTTCAACATGCGGCCTGTGCGATCACGCAAACCGTAATGTCGACCAACTGGCGCAGTTATGGCCTGAATCAATCTCGCAACAGTTTGCCAAGAGGCCCTGTCACGTTGATGGTTCATGTTGCCAGTGTCTGGGTTCCCTTTACCAGTGAGTCCAAGGAAGCGGTTGCGGCCTATCCCGAGATCCAAAAGGAATTACGTCTCGCGTTGCAATCCGCTGGCAGAAAACTGGGCATGTATTTGCGACGACGTAATCGAGTGCGGCAAGAAGGAGAACGTCGTAACACGTTTCTTCGATACCTTGGGGAGGTGGCCGGAGCCGTGAGCGAAATTAATGGTGTTGATCGACAACACCTGTATGAGCAATTGGTGAAAGTTGCCAAAAGACAAACTGCGGAGGCAGACGTGCAGTATGACGATCGGGGCGAACGAGTTGAAGAAGTTTCAGCCGACTTCGGTGAAAATGTGCTGATTGTTCAACCCGAAGATCAATTAGCCGGTATTAATCGCGTTAAGAACAATCCCAGCGAGGCAGAATCTGTCGAGCCGGAGATCGAAACTACGAAGGAAAAAGAGTCCGCGGTCAAAGCGAAGCCTCAAAAGAAAACAAAGCCTAAAGTAAAACCGAAGGCTTCGGTGGCACGGCCGCGCCGGCCGAAGGCCAAACGCAGCTCCCGTTAGTTGTCTCGGATCCGCAATAGGATAAACATACCATGGCAAAACGTAAGGTCGTCCGAAAAAAATCCGCCACCGCCGAGCCGAAGAAAAAGTCGACTGGCGATAAGGTCACCAAAAGCGACCGAGAAACGCTCGAGTCATTGGCCGGCTTGGCAAATAGTGTGGTACGTGCCGCCGACCGACGCCGTGATCTGCATATCGATATTCCGTCACGCACCCTGTCAAATGTGAAATACAGTCCCCGGAAACGCATTATTGAGATGGGGACCAATACGAACCGACGACAACTGTTTAATCTGTCTCAGGCAAAAGCCTACATGCAAACGATGTTGGTCGGTAGCGGCTGTAAACGATTGATTGAGCAAGGAAAGACCACCAGCATTCGTGGACTCTTCTATCTCTTGAAACATACCATCGAGGGCACCAAGGAGGAGACCTTCGGAGATCAGTCCGAATGCGATCCCATCATTGAAGATGTAGAAGTACTGCTGGATAGCCTGCGCGAAGAACTGCATCTTTATGCCTCCAATCGTGGTACGATCGTGGGGCCGATCACGTTGGTCGACAGTGGCGATACGATCGATTGCTCAAGAATGGGGTCCGGGGGGTACAGCATCCCGTCAATCGTCGAACCAGAAACGATGCAATTTCTGAAGTGCGATGCCAAATTCGTATTGCATGTCGAAAAAGATACTGTTTGGCGAAGATTCAACGAAGATAAATTCTGGAGGAAATACAACTGTCTGCTCA
This sequence comes from Pirellulaceae bacterium, assembly GCA_029243025.1. NCBI lineage: Bacteria > Pseudomonadati > Planctomycetota > Planctomycetia > Pirellulales > Pirellulaceae > Pirellulaceae bacterium. The sequence continues at coordinate 427,946 of JAQWSU010000030.1, forward strand.
CGCACGGGCAAGGACAACCTCCCCGCGGTGTTCGGAGACTTCTCTATCGGTTGAACAACGAACTCAAACTGCCTGTTTATTGCTTGCTCGATAATGATCCGTGGGGGTACTACATCTACAGCGTGCTCAAACAAGGGTCAATCAATCTCGCGTTTGAGTCGCGTCGAATGGCGATCCCAGAAGCGAAATTTCTCGGGCTGCGAAGTATCGATTTCGAACGTTGCGACCTTTCTGAGAGCGTCAGGATTATGATGAACGACAATGATCGAAAACGGGCCCAACAGATTGCCAACTATCCGTGGTTCGAAAAGAAGCGTGAATGGCAAAACGAAATCAAGAAAATGATCAAGAATGACTTTAAGCTTGAAGTCGAAGCGTTGATCAGCAAAGACATCAGTTACGTTACCGAAGTCTACGTGCCGGAACGGCTCAAGAAAAAAGATTGGCTCGATTGATGATGTGGGATTTCATCCGTTTCTTTACTTCCAGGCTCAATCATGTCCGATTTAAATGATCTTGAAGGTTTTCACGCCATTCTCACGATTCCCGTGTTATGGGGTGATATGGATGCATTTTCTCACGTCAACAGCACTCGCTACTTCTGTTGGATGGAGGCATCACGGATTGCCTACCTCGAGTTGGTTGGCATGGGAGAATCGATGCAACGCAAGGGGTGGGGCCCTATTCTCGCTGCCGTTAATTGCAACTATCGAAGGCAGGTGACCTATCCCGATACTATTTTTGTCGGCGCTCGTGTTCGAGAAGTAGGGCGATCGAGCGTCGCAATCGAGCATCGGCTCATTAGCGAGCAGCTTGGCACGATCTGTGCGGAAGGTGAATCCAAAATTGTGATGTTCGACTACAATAGCCAAAAGTCGATGCGTGTCACGGATGAAATTCGAGCGGCAATTAATGCGATGCAATCAGAAAGTAAATGAACTCTGGTTTGAGGGAAAAATGACTACCGCCTCTGTGTTACGTATTGAGGGTGAGCTCGCTTCGCCCTGTGAATTTAGTCTTGATGACCTTCGCCAGCTCGACCCCGTTTGGCAAGTAAAAGATGTGACGCGTTTGGGTGCTCGGCGCGGTGGAGATGCTGTGCGACTGGCTGGCTTGCTGGCGGCGGTTGGTTCGCGCGAAGCGGTCACTCACCTTGGATTGCACGGCAGTCGGGATGATTTTCATGCCAGCATTCCACTGCAACCCGTCAAGGAATCGGCGATTATTATCTATCAACGTGATGGTCAGCCGTTGGATGTGGCTGCCGGCGGACCGTTTCGTTTTTTTATTCCAAATCATTCCGCTTGTCACACGAGCGAGATTGACGAATGTGCCAACGTCAAATTCCTTGACCGAATCGAACTCACCGTCGGTAAGGGTTACGATAACCGTCCTCAAGATGATGAAGAACATGCGAAGTTGCATGAACAGGAAGAATGAAAAGTGCTGATGATGCACCGTTGTGCCACCAGCTGTCGACTTGGTTTTCTTGCACTGCGATCGGAACAAGAGTGAAGCTATGAAACCGCCATTTATTGGGACCGTCTGCCTGCTCTTGCTGGGGTGTATCGTGAGTCCCGCGCGGGGGCAGGCCGCCAAAGTGCTGCAATGGCAATTAGAGCCCGATCAGCAATACCGCCTTGTTGTCGATTGGAGTTCGCAACACGTGCTGGCGGATTCGACTGTGACCAATAGCACCAAGTGTGATTTGATTTGGGCCGTCAAGTCAGTTGATGCCGAGGGGCAATTTGAAATATCCCAAACGTTAGCCAATGTCAGGCAAAGCGTGCAAATGAATGATGGGGCAATGTTTCAATATGACTCCACATCGGACGCCGAAACGACGGGGACAACCGCGTATCTGGCGAACTACTGGAAGCCTCTGCTGGGAGGTCAACGTGAATTTAAAATGTCGCCACAGGGAAAAGTGACGGATTCAGAGGCCGCCAACAGTTTGGCTCCAACGGACAATGCATTGGTCAGTCGTGCTTTTGGACGCGATGGGTGGCGAACGGCCGTTCGCCAAGGTAGCGTTGTCTTTCCGCCTGAAGGGCTCGTTCCCAATCAGACGTGGACTGAGTCACAGACGGTTGTTTTGCCCACTGATGGTGGTAGGCTCGCCGTGACTCGCGCCTACACCTATCTAGGGCAGGCGAAGCAGGAAGGCTCCGAAACGTTGTTTGAACAAATCAAAGTCGAGAATCAATTTGAAATCGAATCCGATGAGGGCAAACCATTCTCGATCAAGGTCGTGCAGCAGAACGGTACGGGTGAGATCTTATTTGACGCGCTGACCGGTCGATTGGTGAAATCCAAATTTGACCAGACCTTGAAATTGCGTAACCGTTCCAAGCAGCGTGAGGTAGAGTCCCAGTTGACGATCAGCTTCGAGCTGAGTTTTCAGACTCTCCCGAAGGTTGAGGCTACTGCAGGCGACAATTCACCTTCGGCCAATTCACCCTGATTCAAAGTGGATTGCCTAGATCGTCGAGAGTGATGACCAGCCCATGTAGATGGCAAACCGCAGCCCGAGAATCAGGCCGCCCACGACGACGGATCCCAACGCCGCGACCAAAACCGCTGCAGAACCGATGTCCAAGGCATCTCGGATATGAGAGTTGTGTTCTAACGTGATCGCTCGTGCGATTGTTTCGAGAGCTCCGTTGATCAGTTCAGCAGCAATCACAATTGTGATGCAAAGCACCAATACGCACCATTCGATCGTGGTGACTCGCAGTTGGGCCGCAGCTGCGAGGACAAAGCAGGCCATCGGCAAATGCACGAAAAAGCTTGATTGTCCTTGACTACCAATTCGCAAGCCGCGGAAGGCGCAGAGAAATTTGTGGGACCAGCTTGAGTTTCTTTTAGCTTGGTTCATGGCTACTTGCTCGTTGGCGAATGACCGTCAGAGGGCAAACGCATGTTGAAGGGGCTCTATTCTAGTCCTTCGACTCCCACGGGGGGGATTTGGATGCCGCCGATACGACTCAATTGACCAGGCAGGAAGCGCGGTTCAATTGTGAAGCCTACACCAAAGTTGTCTCGACTGCGGTCATAGTTGAAGCCCATTCCAACCAAGAACGATTCTCCGACACGAACGATCTGTCCACGCTGTCCAATGTTTCCAGTGTTTCCTAGATCGAAGGAGCTTCCGTAGTTCACAATCCATTTTTGACTGAGCCGGTAATTGGTCGAGCCGAAAATCACGGTGCTTTCAAAAGGCCCTCGCACTCCTCGGACGCCGCCCACATAGTTGACTTTGCCGGGACGACTGACAACTCCCTTGATCGAAGCGGTTTGCAAGCCATCTGAAAAGAAATCGAATTGACCGTCAGACACAACACTAACGCGATCGCCAAGGTTCCAAATAAAGTCATAGTTGACGAGTCCTACAGACGCACCAAAGTTGTCGCGGTCGGCCTTCGGATAGAAGAAGCCTCCCACGTTGAGTGTGATGTAGTCGATCACTCGTTGGCTGCCAGGCAGACCGCGTTTCGTTTGCCAACGTTGTCTCGCGTTGACTTCAAAGATCATCAAGTCATCCGCGACTTCAGTACTCGGGGAAGTGACCGATCTCTGCAAACCGGAGCGAAGAGCATAAGACCGTTCGTCGAACTCGAATGGTACGTCGCCACCCGCCACACCACCGAACGTATCGAAGAAGAACCGACGGCGGAAAAACTCGATCGAATCGTCATCCAGCTCGTCGTACAGCGGTAGTTTGTCGAGGTTGAGATTCGCGTCAGCCCAGAAGAAATCGCCTTCTAAAATGATCTTGTGTGCTAAACCGTTTAGGTTGAATAGCGTGCTGCGAATGTTCGGATTCACGCGCCAGAACGGTACGCTCGAGCGAATTCCGATTTGACCAAAAAGTCGATTCGCTTCGTTGCCTGCTAAATCTTCCTTCCAGTAAGCGGCTTCTCCCAAGACGTAAGGGACGATCTTCATCGGTCCGACGGCCAATGGCATCGACAACTCATTGCGGCTCGCTGCCCGAAGTCCCTCACGCTCGAATTCCCAGGCCAGTGGGTCAAACTTCATCTGGTCGGCGAGGTTCTGGGGTGGGACGGCTGTCTGAAGCTTGGGATAGCCGACATTCGTGTGACTTGTCCAAGTAAAGTTGTTACCGAGAACTGGCTGGCCGATCAAATACTGGTCAAACCGGGGGAGCCACTCCGTCTGAGTGAAGAAGTCATTGAGACGTGCTTCCGACCAAATCGCCCAAGAGTGGTTCTCAACTCGCTTGCGAAGCCCGATTCTTGTCGATTGATCTTTTTCGTCGTCCCATTCCTCTTCGTAGTATTGTTCCAAGAAGTTGCGGTCGCTGATGTAACCCAGTTCGAGTGTGAACTGGAGATTGTGATGTAGCTCATGCCGGTGACGAGCCAAGACGCGACCTCGGTTCTCTGTTTCCAAGGGAACCATGCGACGACCTTTACCAAGATTGTCGAATCCCCTGTCGTGAATGCCCCAGGCATCGAAGAAACCATAGGTGTGACCGTCATGTCGTAGAAATCGATTGCGATCGTATTGGACATTGGTTCCCAGTCCAAAACCTCGTTTGCTCAAATAATCGAGCGAACCTGTCCATGTGGTCCCCGCGGGAGCTCGCCGAATGCCGAACAATTGAAAGAGATTAATGTCGGTTTCAACCTGAGTGCCAAAGACTTGATCGTTGCGAATTGCCAGAGCTTCGAGATAGAAGGAGGGGCGATCGAGATCGCCCGCTAGAAATGGCCAGTAGAAGATTGGCTGGCCGCCAAGATAGACTAAGTTGTTTCGCGAGCTGATGCGCTTTTCGCCGACAGGTTCTACCTCGTCAAATAGACTCGAGTTCACGACCGATGGACCAATCGGTCCTGGAGCGTCTTGGAATGTGAAACGTCCTGACTGTAACCAATAGCCGGGCACGCCGAGACGACTCGTTGTTAAAGCACCGTTGAAACCTTGGAAATTGTATTTGTCGACCTGTTGTAAGACCTCAGCCTTCAGCCGAATCAATCCCTTGTATCCAGGAATTGGAGTAAGCAGTTCGCTGTTCAAGACGACGCCACGTTCTTCCTGGACGTTGTAATACATGCGATCTGCATAGATCACGCGATCGCCCTGGCGAAAGACAATGTTTCCTTCGAGATAAAGCTCCAAGGGGACGTTTTCGGTTTGCGTGTCACCGCCTTGGAGGTCGGGTAGTGAGTTGGCGGGAGTCCAGATCACCAGACGGTCAGTGGAGATGTCCACGGTATCCAGTTGTTGGACGTTGTCGATGATGATGTTAACGCCTGAATCAATCACACCAATCCGTTCCAAGCCGTCATCACTCGGGAACCAACGTGCCTGCCATCTCACACTGCTGCGGGGGAACACTCGAATTCTTTGTTGAGCCGGTCCCGCGACTGGACTCGGATTGCCTTGTGGAATGGCTTCCGATTTAGGATCTCCTCGCAATACGCTCGGTAGATTAAGCTGCGGTAACTCAATGGGAAGTTGGGCGCTCGCAGTTGCCGTCAACCATGATCCGATTAGCAGCAGGCTGAATCTGGAGTGGCGCAGCATTGGCCCGATGCGCTGAATCCGCGCAATAAAGCTCCGCTTCGCGTTATCGGTTGACGCGTTGATCAGACTTACTGCTTCCTTGAAAACAAAGCGTCCGTGGCTTTTTTGAAAAGGCAAAATCGAAGACGAGACGCACGACTTGTGAGTCGGAATCGACTCTCTCCCTCCGTCCGGAGTGGCGGGATTATAGAAATCGGCCTACGATGGAGCAAGGTGGGTTGGAGCGGAGTTCATCGAAGCAATTCCTTGGTATCCAAAGAGTTCGCGCAACGCCGTCACTGCTATCAATTCGCTGCATGCTTTCAGACCTGCGAATGACGGAGAATCCGTGAAGAACATCCTGTTTGTCGATTATTGGCTTCGCTACCGCTATCCGCTCCTGGCGTTAGCGTTGGTCCTGTCGTTGGGAGCCCATTTTGCCTCCCAGCAGCTCTATTTTGACCGTTCCATCGAGAATATGTTTCCTGTCGACAGCCCGCTCCTGGCGGCTTATGGAAAGCTGGAACGGACGTTTGGTGGCAATGAAATCGTGCTTGCTGTCTATGAAGACGAGGCACTTTTCGAACCCGCTGCCGAGGGAATTCGACGATTATCTTCCATTCGTAAGCGGCTAGAAGCTGTCGATGGTGTCAAGGCGGTGCTGTCAATCGACCAGCCTTTGCCCGGCGATTTAATTTTGGCTGACAACGAGCTTTCTAGGCGGACTCGTGATCTTTTTGCAGGTTACACGCACAGTGAAGACGGTCGCACCGTCTCCCTTGTTTGCATGTTGGAGCCAGAAAACGAAACCGAATTCTTACGGCGGAACACAATCGATCAACTCCGCCAAGTCATGCGATCCTTGCCCGCGCCCTTGCGAGCTGGCCAATTGACAGGAGAGCCGGTTTTACTGGTGGATGGATTTCGGTTTGTCGAAAAGGACGGTCAGCGACTCGGTCGTTGGTCAGGAGTACTGCTTGGATTAACGATTGTGATTTGCTTTCGTAGTTTGCGTTGGGTTTTGATTCCGATTGCTGTGGTCCAGTTATCGTTGACGTTCACTCAAGGCTTGTTGGCTCTCATGCAGATTCAGCTCAGCATGGTGAGTTCGATGCTTACAGCGGTTGTGATGGTAGTGGGTGTGGCCACCATGGTGCATGTGATCGTGCGTTTTCGTGAGTCACGAGATTTGGGCCTGTCAAACTATCAGAGTCTTCGCCGCACGACTTTACTGTTGGCAGTTCCTGTGACTTGGGCTTGCACTACGGACGCGGTTGGATTTCTGTCGTTGACGGTTTCGACCGTCGGGCCAGTGCAAGATTTTGGCATCATGATGGCAATTGGATCATTGATGGTTTTATTGAGTGTTTTTCTGATCTTGCCTGGGGCTGCTTTGTTGGGACGCTTTGATGCGGATCCGCGTCAGCCGTGGGGAGGAGACGGCTTATCCGCAGGGCTGCAGCAAACGTTGCAATTCGTCGCTCAACGCCCGTATCGCTGTTTAACTGGCGGAGTCGTCGTGGCGGCAATCGCGTTATGGGGCATTGGTTATCTGGATGTCGAGACCGATTTCACCCGCAACTTTCGTTCTAATAGCGAAATCGCCTCTGCCTACAATTTTGTCGAAGAGCGACTTGGCGGTGCCGGTGTGTGTGACATTGTAATTCCTGCTCCCGATCGGTTGACTTGGGATTTCTTGCAGCAAGTCAAAACGCTGGAAGCAAAATTGAGTGAAGGGTCGGGTTCTGAAGCGATCAGCAAGACTTTTAGCCTGGCAGACGCGGTATTTGAGTTGTCACCCCTTGATCTTTCGAGGCAGCCCCAAGCGTTGCGTAATGGAATGACCCAAACCGGTTTGGCTGCCATGCGAGGTTGGATGCCTGTGTTTTATGATGCGATGTATGCCCAGGATCCGGATTCCAGTCAAAAATACTTTCGCGTGATGTTGCGTGTGAAAGAGCGGCAGTCATCGGCACAAAAGCAGCAATTGATTGACCAAATCGGAGACATCAGCCATGAACAGTTTCCTGACTCGGAGGTCACCGGATACTTTGTGTTGCTCACGAATCTGATCGACAGCGTACTTCGAGATCAGTGGCGGACTTTCTTTGCGGCGGTGGTCGGGATTGGAGTGGTTATGTGCTTGGCCTTGCGTGACCTGCGTCTGGCGTTGATCGCCTTAATTCCCAATGCGTTTCCAATCTTAATGGTATTGGGCGGGATGGGGTGGGCAAGTCGTCTGTTTTGGCCAGAATTGAAAATCAATATGGGGACAGCAATGATTGCAGCCGTGTCGATGGGGCTCTCGATCGATAGTTCGATCCATTACATGTTTGCGTTCCAGCGAGCTCGTCGTGAGGGGGCGTCGGTCAAGGCGTCTTTGGAGCAGGTTCAGCAAAGTGTCGGCAAAGCGATGGTGTTGTCAACGGTTGCGCTCATCGTTGGGTTTACCGTATTGTCGACAAGTGAATTCATTCCCACGGTCTATTTCGGTGCTTTGGTGAGTTTGTCGATGTGCGGTGGATTGGCTGGAAACCTCATCGTCCTACCGGCCATGTTGGAAGTGATACCGTTGAAAGACCCATCCGTGACTCCGTCAATGGATAGCGATTGTTGAGTTGCGACCGTTAGGGTTGGCTGACCAGCTGATTTTGATCTCTTTGTCGATTTGGCCGATCAATTGCTTCTGCGGCAACTTGGAGTGAGCTGAATTCTTGGGTGGGGCAAAACGACGGCGTCTCTGGCAAAAACGCGAAAGAAAGAACGCGAGCGTGAAATGCTGGAACGCTTCGCAACGTCGCTTATTCGGTTGAGAACCGGTGCACTGTCGTCTGTTGGAATCTTTCGCCGGGCTCGAGAATGGTGGAAGGAAAGTCGGCTTGGTTGGGTGAGTTTGGATAATGTTGGGTTTCTAAACAAAAGGCTTCTTGTTGGTGAAAGCCTCCCACCTCCGCCGTGCCGTCCAGGAAATTTCCCGTGTACAATTGAATCCCCGGCTGTGTGGTGTAGATCTCCATCACGCGGCCTGATTTGGCTTCTCGGACACGAGCCGCACGTTTCAGCGTTCCGTCTTGAGAACGCAACGCGTAGCAGTGATCATATCCACCCGGATCGCCTCCCATCTGACCGATTCGGGAACCGATTTTTTCGGTTTGGGTGAAATCAAGTGGCGTACCTTGCACGGTCGCGATCTGCCCGGTGGGAATCATTGTCTGATCGATTGCCAAATATCGATCGGCTTCGACTTGCAGGTCGTGGTCCAGAATCGCACCGTTGCCTGCTCCGGCAAGATTCCAATAACAATGATTGGTGAGGTTGATGGGAGTTGCAGCATCCGTCTGGGCGCTGAAAACGATCTTGAGTTCATTGTCGGTGGTCAGCGTGTAGGTTGCCGAGACGGTCAGATTGCCCGGATAGCCCTCCTCACCGTCGGGGCTGACTCGCGTGAATCGAATACCGATCTCGTTTTCCGTGGCGATCTTCTCGCAATCCCAGATCTTGCGATCAAAGCCGATTTCGCCGCCATGTAAATGGTTGGGTGAATTGTTTGTCGCCAGCCCGTATTTTTTTCCCGCTAGCACAAAACTGCCATTTGCGATTCGATTGCAATAACGTCCGACCGTTGCACCAAAGTAGGGATGTCGCTCTAAATAGCCATCAAGCGAATCGAAGCCGAGGGTAATGTTTTCGGACTTGCCCGTGCGGTCGGGAAGCTCCAGAGAGGTCACGATCGCACCATAATCAATCAGGCTTAGAGCCAGGCCAGCATCATTTTTGCAATGAAAGCGTTGGACTTCAGTGCCGTCGGTTGTTTTGCCAAACTTGTCTTGGGTGATTTGCATGAGGGAGCTCGATCGCTTGGAATGCCTATTTTGTGGGTTTTGAGCGAAAGACACCTCAAGAAGGGGACTCCGCCTGAGGTGGGTGCGGCATGTTGCAAAGACAAAAAGAGGTAGCCGATTTTTGGCAAGCAAGCTAAACGCGTTCTTGATCCGCTAAATCGCTTGCTGGCGCGGCGCGCGATTGATTCAGCTCTTGTTTCCTGGACTGGCTGTTAGAGGAGACTTTCCATGAGTAGTCTTAGTTTTCGCAGCTCGGCCGTGTGCTCGATATCTTCAAAGGGCTTCATTTCAATGCATAAACCGCGATCATAGCGGACACGACGTAGCATATTGAGCAGTTTGCCATAGTCGATTTCACCCTGGCCGACGCGGACTTGTAATTCATCTTTGCTCGTGTCGCGCAGGTGCACATTATAGGTGTATTTGAACAATTTGTCGTAGTTGCGGGAGCCGGTGGGTTGGCAGATGTAATGGCTAGGATCGAGAGTGACGCCTAGACCTTTGACATTGTCACACAAAACGACGACCGTGTCGGGATCTTCCGAAAGCCGACCGATTTGGCTGCGGATGCTGACGACTGCACTTTCCATTGTGGCGATATCGACCAATCGGCGCAGATGTTCGACCTCTTCATTGAAGGGCGTGCCGAGTTCTGCCGAGGGGACGGTAATCGAGGCCACTTTGGTCGCTTTAGCCAAACGACAACAGGCTGCGAATTGGTCGTAATGTTCGTTGCCGCTCGAACCAATTTCGACGGTATATCCTGATATTCCCAGCCGATGGGTATCACGGCACAACCCGATCGCTTTTTCTTCGTCCTCCAAGACTTGTTGAGGCGTGAGATGTATCGAACCGTCTCGAATCACGAGCTCAAGGCTCGTAAATTCCAAGTCGGTAAGTTTCTCATAAACATCCTGCAGGGGCATATCTTGAAAACAATCCGTTGATGCCGAAACGATCACTGAGAATCTCCCTAAGCGTCACCCGTTCCCTTGTGGTATGAGACTGATCCGTAAGCTTAGCCAGAGAGTGCGATTGGAGGCAACACCAGCGACTCGGGTAAAATTCAACTGAAATGGGTGGTTTTTTTCGAAGACAGGACATTTGTTCCCATGTGTCGCCCTGCGGATCTCCGCAAGAGATCGTCTCAGACTTTCACATTGGGACCTGTGGCCTAGAATAATTCGTGGAAACTGGCCGAAAATCGAGGCCGTCCCACCGAGGTGGACTGGTGATTCGCGTTTTTTGAGGCTTTCACGAGCTGAAGCGTCTCCGCCGGGCCCATGGCACGAGCGGAAACGCAGTAGGAGTCATCGATGGAACCTAGAAATCAAGGCAATCCGGCAGATCAAGGCACCCCAGCCGCATCAAGCAGAGGTTCAAGCGGGTCAGCTAATGCTCCGATCCAGGCGGAGACACTCTCATCCAATACGAGGGAGGCAAGCGGTTCTCAGGTCGTTTACGTGCCCCAACCGGTCAGTTTCATGCGATCATGGATCGCCTGGTTGGGGTGGGTGGGCTGCTTTATTTGCTTGGCTGTAATTTTCAGCCTGTTTGCTCGATTTAGCGATTACTTTGACAACAGCGGTGGCATCGAGGAACGCTATCACTCCCATGCCAAAGCTGCCCGGGACAAAATCGCGGTGATCCAGGTAAACGGCGTGATTGCATCGGGTAATGGATTTGTGAAACGACAAATCGATCGAGTGAATTCGGACGAAAATGTGAAGGCTGTCGTGTTGCGCATCAACTCGCCTGGCGGCACAATCACTGGGTCTGACTTCATTTATCACCATCTGCGCGAAATGAAGAAGGAGCGTGACATTCCCATTGTTGTCAGCATGGGGGGGATTGCGGCGAGCGGTGGATATTATGTTGCGATGACGGTTGGCGACGACGAAAAGACGATCTACGCTGAACCTACCTCAACGACGGGTTCGATTGGCGTGATCATTCCGCACTATGACCTGAGTGGACTCCTGGAGAAATACGATGTTAAGGATGACTCAATTGTGAGCCACCCACGCAAGCAGATGTTGAGCATGACTCGGCCGATTGATCCCGAAGATCGGCGCGTTTTGGAAGCTTATTTGCAAGATGCGTTTGGTCGGTTCAAAGACGTTGTTAAATCAGGACGCCCCGCCTTGCGTGAGAACGATGCGGCGTTGAACAAACTGGCGACGGGGGAGATTTTTACGGCAACTCAGGCTCAGGCCAATGGTTTAGTCGACGAATTGGGCTTCATCGAGGATGCGATCGACCGAGCCATTGAATTGGCGGGTCTGGAGGACGAGTCGGTTCGAGTCGTTGAATACAAGTCCCCCGTGACGCTCTTGAGCGCATTTACCTCCGCCCAGGCTCAGCGAGGTGAGCTTCCGGATTTAGCTGCCTTGATGGAGCTGTCCGTGCCTCGTGCCTACTACATGGTGACCAGCTTACCACCATTGATGAGGATGAACTCGCTAAAGCTCGCCGATTGACCGGCCTGATTGGTTGTCGACGCGGATGGAAATGCGTCAATTTTCTGTTGCCGCATCCACTGAGGGCTCTTTGGCTGTCGGTGGAGCCGGTACGGGATTTTCATCTTCTGCACGTTTACCCCGTCCATCAGTTGATCGTCTTCCTCGGCCGCGTCGGTCGTTGGGACGACCTCTGCGTCCGTCCCGATCCGGTTCGCCCCGTCGTCCTTGGTCATGACGTCGCCAATCCCCTCGGCGAAATGGGGGGCCGCCCACGCCTGGAGCGTTCAGATCACGTTTCATGTGATCTCGAAAGTACATACGGCCGAGTTCACGATACATTCGATCTCGTGGCATGCGTTCCAGATCTTCCCGCTCTTGAGGGCGAAGGTCTTCGGCGAAATAACGCTGCAACTCGTTCGGATTGACGGGCGGCGGTGGCAAACGACTGGCGCAAGCCGCCTGAATCCATTGGCTGACGAGCTGTTGCTTTCGTTCATCACTCTCTTGGCCCTGAAATTCCTGCTTGGCCTCGGGAGATAGCCGCATCACCAGCTCTTCAATCTGCTCGGGTGATGGTTTTTCGAGAATCTTGGGGGTGCGGTGATAGAGCATGCGGATCAGGTGTGAGCGTCTTCGGTCAGGGTCTTTCTTGCTCAACATCATCAACATTTGCCGTTGTCGGTCGTCCAGCATCGCCTCCAGCTGATCCTGTTTACCGGCGATAAAGACATCATCGATCCAACCAAACATCTGTCGTGCGTCCTCGGGATGGATATTCCGCCTTGTGAATCGACCAAAGCGATCCTCTTCGGAACGCTGTTTGATCTCGCGGATTCGGTGCAAACGTTGGTCCACGGGCAAACTGAGTAGATCGGTGCGCTGACTGGCGGAAAGTGTCTTTAGCCATTCGGAATACTGCGTGACAACCGCTAGCAGCTGTTCAGCATTTTGATGAGTTTCGATTTCGGCGTGCAACTCGCGTATTCTTGTTTGTTCTTCGCTTGGCAAGCGATCGAACTGATCTCGTTTGCGCTTCACGTCTCGCTTTTCCGACGCTGTCATCGAATCGAGTCGTGCTTCTGCCTGATCATCCGCGGTGCACAAGTTTTGCGACGTCGCAATCAGCATCAACAGGATGAAAAATTGGGAGACGGGTTTAGCCTTGTGGTAACGCAGTTGTTGACTCTTCTTCCACGGGTTCATTAAAAAGCCCTTCTTCTTTCAACTGCTCGAGAAATCGTAGGTTATCGATGTGTTGATACACATCGACGCGCTCGATGACTGGAAGGTCTGTTTTTAATTCGCGATTAGGTGTGTCAAGCCAGTATCGATAGGCAAAGAAACCGATGGAGAGGCTTATGGTTGCCGCGGCGATCATCGCAAACCATTGTAGTTTCTGTTTTTTTGCTTCACTGCTGGAATCGTCTTGCAGGTCGTGATCAAGCTGTATCGCAACCATCTCGACGGTGGTTTGGGTGAACGATTCATCGATGGTTGGTTGGGGCAGATCACCGAGCAGATCCCATGAACGTTGCAATTCATTCAGGCTTTGTCGAAATGCTGAATCGTTCGCTAAACGCTCTTCGACCGATTGAGCCGTAGAAGCGTCAACTTCTCCGTCAAGATACGCGACCAATTGTTCCTGGTCGGGATCGGATGTGAGCGAATTGTCGTTAGGATCGGCCATGCCGAGTCACTCCGGAAAAATACTATTTTGACTCATCTGAGTCAGATGCGAATTCGTCGAGTCCTTCGCCTTGCTCGATGTAAGGCTGCAATACGATTTTCAGGTTGGTTCGTGCGCGAGTCAGCAAAGACTTAATCGCGGATGTTGAAAGATCCATGGTAGTGGCAATGTCGGCATAGCTCATTCCCTCGAATTTACTCAGCAAAACGGCCATTCGTTGTCGTTCGTTGAGTGTTTCCATCGCAAGGCGTACCATTTCCGCCCGTTCGACGCGATCGAGTTGGCGAGTGGGCATTAAGCCGCTGGCTGCCTGAGCCATCTGTTCGAGGGGATTGGCATTCGTGGCTCCGCTCGCGCTATTGTTGGCGGCATGCACCTCTTTCCTGCGGGATCGTGAGCGGTGTGAGTTTTTGGCGACGTTGTTTGCAATCGTAAATAACCAAGTCGAAAACTTTGCTTCTGCAACGTAAGTCTGCCTCGCTCGAAACACCCGCAGAAAAACTTCCTGGGCCAGATCTTCGGCAAGTTCTCGTTTGCCTACTAAGTTTTCGAGTACGGTGAGCAGTCTCCCCTGATAGCGACGTACGAGTTCTTCGAAGGCATCTGCCTCACCCTCCCGAACGCGCAGCATGAGCCGCGCGTCTGGATCGATGGTTTCATAGGATAATGCAACGTTTTTCGTGTCAGCCAAAAGGTTAACCTTTCACGGTTTCGCGGGGGCACGGACGAGCGGAACCGGTATCTTCTTCTTCACTACACGTTCTCGATTTTCTATGTCGACTTAGTCTTTAACCCCCAAATCGTGATCGGGTTTTGCAAACGATTAGGATTGGATCTAGTTTGCTGCGCAAGTCTATTCATTCTTGTGACTTAGAGCTTTGTTGATCAGGATTGCTGAATGGTCGGTCAAGGTTCACCACAGGCGAATTCAGTCCTGGAGCCTGATCGCTGGAGTCCATTTCAGTCGTACGTCGTAACTGTCCGCAGGCTGCGTTGATTTTATCTCCCTTGCGTTGGCGGACTTGAACTTGGATGCCCTGTGACGTTAAGGCTTTGCAAAACTGTTGAACGGCATGGGGTGTAGGGGTTCGATAGGGTAAGTCGTCGACCGTGTTGTAGGGGATTATGTTGAGCAGCGCATTTCGTCCTTGGAGCAAGCGAGCCAGTTGTTGGGCCTGTTCGACGCGATCGTTTTCCTCCGCCAGTAAGACGTATTCGAAGGTGAGTCGCCGGCCCGAAACCTCAAAATATCGGTCGGAGGCTTCCATGATTGATTGGAGTCCAATTTGATGATTTACCGGAACCAGTCGGTTGCGAAGGGGGTCGGTGGGGGCGTGCAAGGAGACGGCCAGATGATAGGGGATCGCGAGCCGGGAGAGCCGATCAATTGATTTTGGCAGGCCAACGGTTGAAATCGTGATGCGTCGCGCGCTGATGCCGAGCCCCCGGTCTGCATGTGCCCAATCCAGTGCGGGTAAGAGATAATCTAGATTCGCCAGTGGCTCGCCCATGCCCATTACCACGATGTGACTCAGACGCTCCTCGAGTGGCAGTAGACGCTGGAGACGAAGCATCTGCTCAATGATTTCGTCAGTCGTCAAGTTGCGCTTGATACCGTCGAGACCACTCGCGCAAAACACGCAGCCCATGGCACAGCCAACTTGAGTGCTGATACAGATTGTTCGTCGCTGACCTTCCCGCAACAAAACGCATTCGATTTGGCTGGTGTCCCGGAACTGCAGCAATAGCTTTTCAGTTCCGTCGGCTGCCTTCGTGTGTCGAGTGACCTGCGTCGACCAAAGCCTGAAATCTCGGGAGAGCGCATCTCGGAGCGATTGGGGAAGATTCGTCATGTCTGCAAAACTGCCGGCGCGGCCTGCAAACATCCAGTTGACGATTTGGCGGTAACGGAAAGCAGGCTGATTCTGCTCTTTCAGCCAAGTTTCCAACTCGCCGGTGAGGGATGACGTGATGCTGTTCATTGCCTTATTCTAACCCAGGTGATCCATTTCAGTCACTCGGCGGCCGCAGGATTCCTGGGACGAATTCTGCGGTGGCAGTCGCCATCATTGCGTTGTGAGGAATTCGTGCCGCCGGATGGCGTATAATGCGGAAAACGAGAGCTAGATCGGGTCCAATGGGCAATTTGATGCTTCGATTCTAATACTGTGGAGATACGATGCCAGCGCGAACCGCGAAACGAAAAGCGATCCCAGCTCAAGATTTTGATCTTGAATTGTTGATGGAGTTGATGGCGATCCCGGGGAAGAGTGGGGAGGAAGCGGAAGTTGCCCGATACCTCACGGAGCGATTGGTTGAGGCGGGTGCCAAGTCGAGTTGGATTCGTCATGATCAGGCCCATCGCGCGACGCCCATCGATGGCGGTACGGGAAATCTCGTGCTCAAATTACCTGGAAATCGACGCCCTCGAAGAATGCTGGTCTCCCATCTGGATACGGTGCCTATTTGTGTAGGGGCCAAGCCTGTTCGGCGCGGCAACCGTATTCGATCTGCAGACCCGAAAACCGGTTTGGGTGCCGATAATCGGGCCGGCTGTGCCGTCACTCTGCTAACCGCCTTGAAGTTAATCCGCGATCCTCGCCCTCACCCACCGTTGACGTTTCTGTGGACGGTGCAGGAGGAAATTGGCTTACATGGCGCTCGGCAAGCTAATTTGAAGCTGCTCGGGAATCCGCAATTGGCTTTCAACTGGGACGGAGGCTTAGCCGCCAAGCTCACCATCGGTGCGACGGGCGGTTATCGAATGGAGATTCTGGTCCGCGGAATCGCCAGTCATGCCGGCGGAGCTCCCGAGCAAGGAGTAAGTGCGATTGCCATTGCGTCCTTGGCAATTGCTGATCTGCATCAACAAGGCTGGCATGGGTTGATCGAGAAGTCCGGAAAGGTTGGAACGAGCAACGTTGGAGTTGTTCGTGGCGGAGCAGCAACAAACGTGGTGACGGATGAACTCTTTGTACGTGCGGAGGCTCGTAGTCACGATGCTCGTTTTCGTGAACGTATCGTGCGGCAGATCGAGAAAGCATTTCAACGCGCTGTTAAGCAAGTTCGGAATGCGTCAGGGAAAACTGGCCGTGTCGAGTTCGACGGTCGTCTGGATTACGATTCCTTCTGTTTGGACACGAAAGAACCTTGTGTGATTGCTGCCCAAGCCGCCGTCGAAAGCTTGGGTGAAACGGCTGAACTCGCAATTGCGAATGGTGGCCTCGACGCGAATTGGTTGAGTGCTCGTGGCATTCCGACGGTCAGCCTGGGGTGCGGTCAGTTAAATCAGCACATGGTTTCCGAAGCGTTGGACGTGCGGCAATTTCGCCGGGCGTGCAAGATTGCTGAAGCTCTCGCTCTGGGGGATTAAGACTGATGGATTTGGACGATGACCTCTGCTTATGCTTCCACGTCAAAAAACGCAAGGTACTGAATTACATTCGGATCGAGCGGCCACGCCGTGTCGCTCAGCTAAGCGACTGCTACGGTGCTGGGACCGGTTGTGGTTGGTGCCGCCCCTTTTTATGCCAACTCTTCGAAGCTGCCAAAGGGCAAGATGGGGCTGAGGATCCATTGCCTGCGGCTGAGGAGTATGCTCAAAATCGGGCCCAATATGTTCGCGACGGGAAGGGGACACCGCCGGCAACCGCGGATCCGATCCCAGACTTGCCTAACCCGAACGATTGATTTGATTGGACGGTTCGGGCCCCTTCTACGGCTTGTCGTGACGGATCAAGGCTGGCACCTGGTAGCGATCGTGAGCGAATTTCGCTAACATGAAAGGCCACGTCGAGCATTTGGCGAGTGGTTTATGGTTATCGGCAGCCCCTCAGAATGGACGGAAAATGGCACGCAAAGTTGTAAGTAGAAAAGAGTTGCGAGCTGAAGCGGAGGCGGCAGAAAAGGCCGGCGCAACGAAAAAGAAGGCCGTGAAAAAGAAGGCCGCCAAACGTGCGTCTCGGGCCAAAGCGGTCGCCGATGTGAGGATGAAGCTCTTTTGGGGCGTCTTTAATCAGTCACTCAAACGCGTCGCTCTCTACGATTTCACCCAGAAGAAACAGGCGGAGAAGAAGGCGACCGATCTGTCAAAGTCGGGTAAATCACCCCACTTCGTCCAAAAGGTGAAAGAGGTTATCGAAGAATAGACGGCTCTCGGTTCAGTCGCCTGCACTGGTGTTCTTGCTGGCGGAAACCGATCTGGCCGCCCCACTTTTGGCCAGAATCTTACCCGTTTAACTCAGCCACTCAGCCACTCAGCCAATTTGTCAACCGTTGAGCTCTCATTCAGGGCCAACTTGCCAAAGCCGGCGACAGCTCCCGCATTGATCGCCGTTTGCTGATGATCTTCGAAATTGGTGACTAACATCGTTGGTACCGAGGCGAGCTCAGAATCAGCCTTGATTGCTGCTAAGACGACGAGTCCCTCGCTGTTATCCCGATCGAGTCTGCGGTTAATTAAGATTAGATCAAAACAACCTTGCCGGAGAGTCTGCAGCGCATCGTCCAGACCATGAGCCTGAACGACTTCCGCGTCAAAGTGGCTCACGATCAAAGTTCGGATCGCTTCGTGGTCTGGGACACAGTTGCCCACATCTAAGACTTTTTTTGCCATCGGTACGAAGCTTAGTTCGAAGCCTCTTCATCTTTCTTGGATGGCTCGATCGCGAACAGGTGAGTCTTGTTGGCGATGAACAGCACGTTGTTGGCGACGATTGGGGTGCTATAGACGGAATTACCCATATTGATTTCGGCGATCGGCTCATGGGGCTCAGAAGTCAGGTCAAAGATGCACACATCGCCATCTTCGTCGCCAATGTAAACGTGATCTTCGACGATAAGCGGGGAGCCCCAGGCAGCGGCCAACATATCGTAGGTCCAGTGGATTTTCCCCGTTTTTGCGTCCAGACAGTGAAAGAGCCCACTGAAATCTGCGATATAGAGCAGGTTGTCTTTGATGGCAACTGTTCCGCAACTACGGTGCATTGTTTCTTCGAATTCGATCTCGCCATCGCCGTTTTGGTCGAATCGGTCGTAGTGCCAAATCACGGCAGAATTTGGGTTGTCCACGACCACGTCGCCTTCTTCTTCGATCACGGCTTGAATACGTCGATGTTCGATCGACTTGCTGCGGTCGGCCACATTCACGGCAAGTTCAGGACTGACATCACCTCGCTTGGTGGGATCAATGCACCAGAGATGGCCAATTCCTTCTCCATGTTCAGGGTCTTGTCCAACGGCAACATAGACGCGACCGTCGTAGATCACCGGTGTGGCAATAATGTTGTTGCGTGTGCCACGACCTCCCAAGATCCATTTGGAATCCTTGGGATTGGCATCGAATTTCCACAGCAGTTCTCCCTTGCCATCTTTCCCTTTGCTTACTTTGAAACTGTACACCCAGCCGTCGCCACCAGCAAAGATGACCTGCGGGACACCACCCAATTCCCCAACCGCAGGTGAAGACCATTGTCCGTGCAGGATGTTTTCGCCGGGCGAGTTGTCGGTCCAATAGACTTCCCCCGTATTCTTGTTCATGCAGATAAAGCTGGGTGCTTCAGGTGCGGGCAAGTTGATATGGGACTCGTCGAGTCCATTGGAAGTGTTGACTAAGAGGTAGTCGCCCCAGCTTGTTACTGAGCAGCTGCACATGTTGTGTTGCGAGACACCCAGATCCTTCATCATATTGAATGACCAAATGATGTCAGCGTCTTCTTTGCTAGTCGCCGATTCTTCCTTGAATGGGCCATCGTTTTCATCGTCGTAGAATCCTTCGGTGTCGAGGCAAAGTACTTCGCCGCGACTGGTAACAAACCAAAGTCGTTTCCCTTCGACGAGTGGTGCGCAGCAAATTCCCTGCAGCGGCCAGTCATGCACGCGCCCGGTGGGCAGCTTTTCACTGGAGTGTTGCCAAAGAAATTTACCGTCCTTTTCATTGAAGCAGAGTAAGCAACCTAAATCGACTTTGGCCGGATAGCGATCCACATAACCGGCTCCATTGTTGGTCCCCACGTAAACTTGACCGCCGGCCACGACTGGATTGCCGTAGGTTTGGCTTCCAACTCGGGCTACCCACTTGATGTTTTCGGCTTTGTCGTTGATCCATTCGCCGGAACGGCGGTCGAATCGGCCGCAATCCCAGTCGATGCAAATGTTTTCACCGGCGGGCGCATTGTTCCGATAGGAGTTTCCACCCCATTGGCTCCAGTCGCCGTTTTGGATTTCGTCGCGCAGGCGTGTTGCGGCTGCTACAGCTTGAGTTTCGGTCACTGACCCATTGCGATCGTTCGCGGTAACGGTCAAAAAAGGTCGTTCACTGGGAATCAAGTTGACGGTCAGAGATCCGAGCATAAACGCAGCGACTAGTGCCGAGACGGTACGACGTGCTCGCAGATTACGTCGACGTGAAGTCATAGTATTTCCTAACCTCTTTATTGGTTTCGATCAGATCGCTCAGTTTGCGGTTACGATAATGTCATCGAGGAAAATCTCAGCATCCTTGGCATTTCCGAATAGGCCGGGACTTCCAGATCGATTGGGCGAATCATCGGTCGCCTGAATCGTCCAGTCTGTCGGTTCCGCTTCATCTTTGGGCCAAACTTTGCCTCGCAACACGGCTTTGCCGTTTTCGACTGCCGCTCGAAACTTCATCGTGTACCAACGATCAGCTTCCCAGGGAAAGTCAATCGTCTGTGCCATTCGCAGTTGGGGAACCCAAGAACGAATCTGAAGTTTCTGGCTCGCCCCTTGCAGGTCGATGGCATAGCCTTGTGCAAGTAAGCCAATGTCTGGCAGCTTATTGTCTTTCGTCGCGGCTCGGATGTTGGCTTGGATTGTGTAGTTGCTCAGATCCGATTGACCAAACCAACAACGGCTGCGCGTTCCTTTGGGAATTGTCTTGATTTTCGTCATGACTCCCTCGCCACTGAAGGCTCGCGACCCTTTTTCGACCATCAGTTGAACGCCCACATTTGGCAAGTTTTCCCAGCCGATACCCTTCAGCACATTTTTGTCAATCAGGCGCGTGAGTACGGGATCTAATTGAGTTTGCGCTTGTTCCAATGTGGTTGCATCGGTACCGAGAAATCTTTGGAGAGCGGACCATTTTTGCTGAGGCGTACTGTTGTCGTAAACCAGTTTGGTTTTTCCCGTGTTGGTGAAGGCACTACTCAAATACAAGTACAGCTGTGCGGCCATCGGATCTTGCTGATTCAGTTCACCGAACAATTTGTCATCGAGCGGGACGTGGCGGTAACGAGCACCCACCCAACTAATGGGGATTTCTCCATTTGAAAAGCTAAAGTTCCAGGGGAGATCTGGCACAATCCGGATGCGAGCGGTGCCCTTGAGTGAACCGACTTTTGCGGTGATGACGGTCGCCTGATGAGATGCGTTCTTGGCCGCCGTAAAGAGGCGGAAGGCAATGTTCTTGCCATCCGGCGAGATTTGTCCAGGTCCCTCGAGGCTGAACTCGGCGGTCGACGTTGATGTACCCAGTAGTTGTCCGCGCGAATTAAAAAGGCGGACTTGAAACGCTTGCACTTGGCCAGGTTTCATTAACACTTCGGCCGGCACCAGTTGTAGGTGAGTTGGCTGGGGGTCCTGAGCCACATCGGGTTCGAGCTTTGGCTTGGGCTGCTCGAGTGCTTGAGAATGCTTTTCTGGATCCTGCAGGCAGTAGAGGGCACCCGTCGATTGGACGTAGATCCGTCCGTGTGAGCAGATTGGCGATGCATGGCATTCTTCGCCGGACGGAAGTCGGCCTTTGTTGACGACGCGGGCTCCGTTTTTCTCGTCCGGTTTATAAATGCCCCAACGACCATTGGCTGAAAACGCATAAACTTTGCCATCCGCTTGTAATGGACTGGATCGCATCATGCGTCCCAAGGCGATTCGTCGGCCGACAGGATCACCCGTTTTTGCGTCAAAAACTTGTAATTTAGCTCGGTCATCAAACACCCAAATGTTGTCATCGACAAAGAGCGGCTGCGTGCGACCCGCCATCACCTCGTCGACTCGCCAGTTTTCGCCCGTCGATGTCAGGTCGACGACCGAATCAGCGTCGTTGGCTTTGCTCGTGTCGATGGAGACGACCGCGCCCATGCTCGTCCCAACTGTGTTTTCTTCGCTGTGTCCCGCGTAGACCGTTTCATCCACGACCAACGGGGATGCGTTTACACCTCGCCGTGAAAGTTGATACTTCCAAATCGGTTGACCCGTTCGAGGTTGCATCGCCCAGATGCCCCCATCTCCGGAGCCAAACACGAGCGATTTTTGGTTTCCGAGAACCGTGAGCGTCGGTCCGCTGTAGGTGGTGTCATAAGGCAGCAGACGCGTGCCTGAGAACCACACAACGTCGCCGGTTCGCTTGTCAAAACCGATAAATCGGTGGGCTGGTTTTGCCATGTCGCCCCATCCAATGACGATCGCGCTGGTGATGACCAAGTCGTCGCAAATGACGGGGAAGTTCGTGCGGCCTCCATAGGTGCTTAACAAGCCAAATCGTTCATGCAGGGGGATCATCCACTTGGTCTTGCCGGTTCTTGCGTCGATGCACTGAAAGTGGCCGCAGACGCCCTGAGCGTAAATGTTGCCAGTCTCCGGGTCACCCACGCAAGACGACCATCCTACACGTGTGTCAGGGACATCCGAAAGATACACATTGAAGCGGTTTTCCCAGAGTGTCTCGCCGGTCTTGGCATCAACGCAGACGACCTTTTCCCCTTCTTGCTCGGTGCCGGGCTCAGCTCGGACAATTGTGTACAGCTTGCCATCCATGACGATAGGTGTGCTGCGTCCGCCGAGGTCTGCGCGTTTCCAAGCGACATTACTGCCTTCTCCACCACGCGCATCAAAGTCGTCGATCAATTCTGTTTCAAGCGAAACGCCGTTATAGTTCGGGCCTCGCCAGACGGTCCAATCAAGCGGATCCGTCTTGATGGACGCGTCGTCGGTTTGAGTGGCAACCGTTCTTGTCTCGGTGGGAATGATTGCTCCGCTGGTAGTAGCGTTGCTATCCGGAGAACGACTCGCAGGCACGCAGCCAGCAGAGATCGCCAAGCCGAATGCGAAGATTAGCAACTTCCAATTCTGAGGACGCGCGACCGCGTTCGTCTGTTTAGTCTTGGCAGGCATCATCAAACCACTCATCCTCCGGATCAAACTTGGGTAGTACAAGGATCAGAACTTTCATCTTCCCGATCGCACGGTGACGGACTCCAGGTCGGATGAGCACACATGTCCCCGGCTCCAATTCAACTTCCTCGCCATCAAGTTGCATCCGAGCATCTGCGTCACACTCCAAAATGAAATAGGTTTCTGTGAGTTGCTTGTGGTAATGCAGCTTCGCATTCGTCGAAATCTCCGTGACATGCACCGTGCCGGGAAAGTCGGCGGTCTCTGCAAAAGCCCGCCGTGCCATACCGCAGGGGCAGGCTACTGGCGTTACTTCGGCAAAGTTGACCAACTCGTACCCTGGGCCAAGCGACCCGGCTGAGGTAGATGATGATGGCATGGAGGGTGGGAATATTCCGAGTAAGGTAGGCGAGATGCGCATAATGCAAACAACTCCTGCAATTTACCAAACCTTGATCGAACAGGCTACAACGTCGGTCCCATTGGGGGGTGGTGACGGTGTGAGCCGCTCTCTTGTGCTTTCGCTAAATCTACGCCGCTCTCCTCCCACTGGGACCGGAAGTACGGTGGATTTGAGCCGCAAATCTTGGGTGGGCTGCTGAATGAGTCTATGGGAAGGGTCGAACCCGTTATTCGAGTCGCTGATCGCTTCTTTGCCGGACTGATAAAGTGACGACCGGACCCGAAAATACCCTTGTGGAGTGTATTGTATATAGCCCGTTGGGGGGTATGTGGCGGCGGTCGGTGGATCGCTTGTGGGCTGCCAGCATGATTGCTGCTGCGCGGCCGGGTCAGGCGATCGGCTTCTGAAAGTGTCAAAGATCGCTCTGTGACTTGGAGTTTGGGGGTTTGTAACGGGCGTGACCTGTCAAAACCGTTAGACGTTTACCAGCTTGTGGTGTCGACAGAGTTTACGTAACAGTATTGTTAAACCAATTGGCTGGATTTGGTTCGCTGATCTCAAGCCATTTAAACGGTGGGGCCGATACCGTTCTTGTCGCAGAAAAAAACGATGTGCCTCCGTGGCACAGCGCCGCATCGGTTTATTGGTTTGGTCCAAACGGGTCAAGGAGTGACTCGGCCAGAGCTGGTGTGACCGTTGATCTGAATTGCGGGTTTCGACCCACCCTCCGCGACAGACCTACCTACAACATCACTTCCTTTGCGTGATTCCGAATGACGTCAGTCGTTCGCCTTCCGACGCTCCATAATGGACAGTGGTTTTGCTTGATGGCTGTCAAGGATGGACCCCAAACTTGCAATTCTTATTCGAAGGAGACCTCGGTCGATGAAGTGGAATATTTATCTCGGTACCCTCGTGCTGGCTTTGGGACTTTGTACTCAGAGCTTCGGCTTCGAGCTGCTCGACCGAATGCTAGGCACGAGCAGCGGATGTTGTGGTAGCAGTAGCGGATGTTGCGAAGCTACTTGTGGTGCAGATGCCGGATGTTGCGACGATGGTTGCGACACTGGTTGTGATTCAGGATGCGACAACGGATGCGATTCCGGTTGTTGCGATTCCGAGCCGAGCTGTGGTTGCGAAACTGCCTGCGGCTGCTCGAAAAAGCGTTGTGGTGGTTTGTTGGATCACTTGTTCGCCTGCAAGAAGAAGAGCTGCTGCTCGTCGTCTTGCGGTTGTGACAGCGGTTGCGAAGCTTCCTGTGGAGCAGACAATGGTTGCTGTGACAACGGTTGTGATTCGGACTGCTGTGATTCGGACTGCTGTGATTCGGACGTGAGCTGTGGATGCGAACCTAGTTGTGGTTGTGCAGCTCCCTTGAAGTCTTGCGGTGGTTTGCTCGACCGTCTGTTCCACCATCGCTCAGCCCGTGGCTGTTGCGACAGTGGTTGCGACAGCGGTTGCGATGCTTCCTGTGGATGTGAGCCCGCCTGTGGCGCACCGGTCATGAGCCCCGCTCCGGTTGTTCAGCCTGCACCTGCAGCTGAAGAATCCGCGGCCGCTACCGTTGATCCCTCCGCAAAGCGAAAGCCTCAAGTGCCGGTTCGTCGTGCAAGCCACGTCATTCGATTCGGTCGCTAAGATGCAATCGCAAGGGCCTACGTAAGGCTCCCATGGATTATTAAAAGGTCGCTTCCAAACGGGAGCGGCCTTTTTTTGTTGGTTTTTTTGAACGATCTGGCTGGGGTGCGAAAGTCTGGGAGCCAAATCGCCATGAAGCCATTAATTTGATTTCGACTTGGCATTCAGCAATCCGATCGTATAACCCAACAGGTCGTCTCGTTCCCGACAAGCTTGCCGGAGATGATCGTAATTTTGACAGGCTTCGGAGAGGTCGAGTAGGCTGGGTGCCAATCCGGTCGTTTGAACGCTTTCGGGTAGCAGTCGCACGGTTTCTTCGATCGCAGTTGGCCATTTTTCTAACCTTGCCAGCAAGTCCAAGTAGACTTCGATGGCCACCGTACTTTCTTGATAAGCATCCGATTTTTCGGCCTGTTGGCGAAAGTAGAGGATGGCTTCTTCGATTTCTTGGCCCAAGAGAGCGTCAAAGTACCTTTGGTGTGCCGGGTAGAATTCGGCGAAGGGGGCTTCGGACGCATATTGCAGTTGTTGATCGAGTTGATTTCCGTAGGTGGTCAACTCGCGTGCCATCCATAGCAGGCGATGTTCGTCCAGGTCGCGAGCAAAACGCACGACGGACGAAAGGTGGGTTGTGTCGACGTGGTAGCCACCGTCCGCAAACAGCCAAGACCGGTCGGCAATCAATTCGCCGAGTGTTCCCTGCGGTGGAGTCTGCTTTTCTTCACGTTCGATATGTCCTCGCACATTTTCAACTAATTCATTGTATACGTGGCTGACCAACAAACTGGCTCCAGTTTTTCGTTGGTCACGGGGCTGGCCATACATCGAAGATTCGAAGGTTGTAATCGAATTGCACGTACCATAGTGGTCCAGCATCAGTTGAAAGCCGCGCGGCAAATCGAGCCCTTCGTGAAGGCAAAGCTCAATAAACTCATCGATGTTCTCAGCATGTGGTTCAAGCTTGGCAAGTTCATCCAGCACAATCTGAGATTCACCAACGGGCCGGAGGTACATCCATCCTTCGCGAAGCTTACCCTCTTGTAACAGTAAGACTCCCACCTGTCGGCACGCATCGATGAGGCCGTCTTCGAGTCCTTGCCGAGTGGTTTCTTCAAGCTCTTCACCCGAATCGTTGTATCGCAACGGCAAGCCAAGCTGATGCCGTAGTTTCATTTTCAACGCTTCGAACAACTCATGATATTTGCTCTGTTCTTGTAACGTCTCGACGAGTCGGTCAAGTGCTGCGGAGGAACCAGACTCGGCAAAGACCTGTTCTAGATGGCTAAACGCCGCTTCGTTATCGGGCATGGAAGTTGATGACTCTTTGCAAGGCGTAAAAAGATGTCGATGAAATGCTTTAGGTGAGCTGGCAAGCTACCGGTCGCGAAGGCGACAAACTTGTCGGGCTTGGCGAGCTGCCTTTATCGTATCAGCCAGCTTGACTGGCGTGTAGCGGCGCTCTCGGAGGCGGGTCGGCACTTTTCCGCACCTCGAGCCTCCGCTACGATGAGGGAATGAGCGAAAAACAAGCAACTTTTGCCGGTCTTAAGGTCGCGGCATTCGAGAGTCGACGAGCGGAAGAAACGACGCGGATGATCGAACGGTTTGGGGGCGAAGCCTTCGTGAGTCCCTCAATGCGCGAAGTTCCCCTGGAATCTAACCCGGCGGTTATCCACTTTGCCAACGAATTAGTGACCGGCCAAATCGACATCGTCATCTTGATGACGGGGGGCGGTTACCGACACCTGTTGTCGTTGGTGGAACGCCAGCTGGATCGCGACCGGTTCTTGAATTCACTGGCGGATGTGACGACGATCGCTCGCGGTCCTAAACCCGTCGCTGCCATGAGAGAAACAGGCTTGACTCCGACGTTTGTTGCTCCGGAACCTAATACGTGGCGCGAGTTGCTCGGAACGCTCGATCAAAATGTGAGTCTCGCAAATCAAAAGGTTGGGCTACAAGAGTACGGTAAGTCGAATCCTAGTTTGGTCGCTGGACTGGAAGCTCGTGGCGCTGAGGTGATGAATCTGCGAGTTTATGCCTGGGAGTTGCCGCTGGATACAAAGCCGTTGGAAGATAATTTGCGCCGACTGGTTGAGCATCAGCTGGATGTTTGTCTGTTCACTTCCGCGCATCAGGTCACCAATCTGTTGCGAATGGCATCGGAACTTGGCATTTCGGACGAGGTGATCAAAGGGCTCCGTCAAACGGTAGTGGCGTCGGTGGGGCCAACGACGAGTGAAATGTTACGTCGCCACAATTTGCCAGTTGATTTTGAACCCAGCCATCCCAAACTGGGCCACTTGGTGATGGAGACGGCGGATCAGAGTCAATCGATTCGGAGCCGAAAAAAAAGGGTTCGTGTTGCGTTAGATCAAGCAGAGTCCAGTGGTGAGATCTCCGCAGCTCCCTGGTTTGACAGCCCGTTCATGAAAGCTTGCCGCGGCGAACCAACCGACGTAACTCCCGTCTGGCTGATGCGACAAGCGGGGCGATACATGGAGGAATATCGAGAAGTGCGAGCGAAGACGACCTTTCTCGATCTCTGCAAGAATCCGCAGTTGTGCTCCGAGGTCATGGTTACCGCGGTTCAACGTTTGGGGGTAGATGCGGCAATCATCTTCTCCGATTTATTGCCCATGCTGCAGCCGATGGGATTGGACCTTGAATATGTCGCGGGGGATGGTCCCGTGATTCATAATCCCGTTCGCGAATCGATGGATGTCGATCGTGTCGTGGAGCTGGACAATGTCGAGTCACTTGATTTTGTTATGCAGACAGTTCGGCAGACTCGCTTAGATCTTCCGGATGACATGCCGTTAATTGGCTTTGCCGGGGCGCCGTTCACGCTGGCGAGTTACGTGATTGAAGGCGGTTCCAGTCGCAGCTACGTCCACACTAAGACCCTGATGTTTCGCGATCCGGGAGCCTGGCAGGAGCTTATGGAACGGATGTCGCGTTCTGTGACTATCTACCTGAACGCGCAAATAGCGGCCGGGGCCCAGTGTGTGCAATTGTTCGACTCGTGGGTCGGCTGTCTTTCGCCCGCCGATTATCGCCAATTCGTTCTGCCCTATGTGCAGCAGATTATTAAGGGCATTCTGCCTGGAGTGCCCGTGATCAGTTTTGCGACTGGGAATCCGGCCTTGTTGCCGCTTGTCGCGGAAGGTGGCGCGCCGGTGATTGGCCTCGATTGGCGAATCGATTTGGCGAAAGGATGGGAGCAAGTTGGCTTCGATCGGTCCGTTCAAGGTAATCTTGATCCGGGTGTGTTGCTCTCGGATCGTGACACGATTCGTCGCTGTGCCAGGGAAGTTCTTCGGCAAGCCGAGGGCCGGCCAGGCCATATCTTCAATCTGGGACATGGAATTCTAAAAGAAACGCCTGTCGACAATGCGATTGCACTCGTCGACATCGTTCATGAGCTCAGTCAACGCAGTTAAAAGCTCAGTCAACGCAGTTCGTCAAGCCACTTGATCGCCGAGAGAGCCAAATGAATTGCGAGGAAAGAATCGCACGTTTTCTTGTTGTTGCTTGGGCATCACCCTACTCGTTGATCGGTGTTTTGCTCGGCCTGGGTGGATTGGCCAGCGGGGGGGCAGGGCAGTTGCGAGATGGCGTGTTGGAGTTTCATGGTCCCTTGATTGCTTGGTTGCTCGACCGCCTGCCGCTGGAGGGTGTTCAAGCGATGACCCTAGGGCATACCGTGATCGCTCGCCATCAAGCTGCGTTGGACATCACGCGAGCACACGAAAGAATTCATGTGCGGCAGTTTGAGCGGTGGGGTTGTTTGATGGGGCCGGCTTACTTGGCTTGCTCAGTTGCGTTGTGGCTGCAAGGCCGAGATGCCTACCGAGAAAATCCATTCGAACGCGATGCGTACGATAACAGCTGACGCTTGATAATTCAGGTTCGATGCTCAGAAACGCTCGCGACGACCGGCTGCTGCGGGTTCAATACTGCGTTCGTTCAGACAATCGATCAACTGCCGTAAACGGCCCAGATTGCGTCGGTCGAATTGGAAAACGAGCCGGGGTAGTTTGTTCAAATCTTGCTCGTCATTTTCGTCTTGCAGTGGGCCACTTAACACAAATCCACCTCGGTTGACGATATCACCAAACTCGTTGTTGATGTCGGTTAATAATCTTTCGGACGGCTCTTCTGTGAGGCGGAATACAAGCTTGTTCCGCACGTAGCGCATGCTGTGGTAGACGCGATAGAAATTCAGCACCTCATCGACGGCCGTATTGCAGTCGTCGGTGATCATGTAGATCGACAAGTCTTGCCGCGAGATCATGCCATCGCCAAGAAGATGATCAGCAATGAATTGATGAAACGTTTTCCAGTAATCGCCTCCCGGCTCATCGAGGAGAACGACGGGTACCATATCACGCTTGCCAGTCTGCAGTAGGGTCAACACTTCGAGTGCTTCGTCGAGCGTGCCGAAACCGCCTGGCAGGCAAACTACCGCATCGCATTCCTTCACGAACATCACCTTGCGCGTGAAAAAGTACTTCATGTGCACTAATTTATGGTCGCCCGCAATTACCGGGTTTGCATCTTGCTCGAAGGGCAGCATGATGTTCAGCCCCATGGAACTCTCTCGACCCGCTCCACGATGGCCGGCTTCCATGATCCCACTCGCTGCACCGGTGACGACGAGCCAATCGTTGACTGCCATTTTTTCCCCGAGCTCGACAGCTTGCGAATAGGAGGGGGCATCCTCGGGGGTACGAGCTGAGCCAAATACGGTGACTTTGCGAAAACGCCGATAAGGCGAGAAGACCTTGAAACCGTAGCGAAGCTCCCGTAGCGTGCGGCTGAGAAGCTTGAGGTCGCCGCGGGAGGAACCATCCTCGACCATTTTGTCGGCCGATTCTTTGATCCGTTCCACTAAATCGCCAATATGCTTTTCTCGTTTGCCCTGCTTCTGTAATTTGCCTGGCGACTTTGACGCGGCGGCTCCCTGATCAGGGCGTGAGTCTGAATCTTGGTTGGGTTGAGTCATCGTCGAAATTGGCTCCCAGCGCGAAAAAACAGCACGGCGACGGAAGGTCGGTACGTGCTGTCATTTTACAGGGTTCGTCAGCTGCGAGCAAAATCAGGCTGACGGACGTCGGTAGTGTTGGTAGGCGAGGATGACTTCGTGAAGGTCGGTCGAGATCTTCACGTCGTCGTTTTCAAAGTCTCGCAACCATCCGCGATCGCACTGAACTGCATCTGCCAGTGTTGACAAAATTTCTCGGAGGGGGACCGACACTTCGTCGTGGAGCCCGCATTGGGTGGCCGTTGGTGTCAAGTCTTCGGGACCGTGATATACGCGTAGATGGCTGGTCGCCATGGAATCCATTCCTTGGGGCTAGCAGACTCACGATTCTCTGTATTCTGCCGAGTTATCCGAGTCGCGTTTTGTGGCATCCTTGCACGTCATGAATGTTATCGGCAAAGTATTCGTCTTCGGTTTGAGCAAAAAGTTGGTTTTTGGCGAATTTCTCAACCAAATCGTTACACTGTCCACAAACCCCGTGTTTTCCACCTCCTGCACGCCAATCCTTGACAAACAAATCATCAGGCGCTAGATTGCGATTGATAAAATGGAGTTGGCCGGATCATTTCAAAAAAGCGGTGTTGGGAAACTTCTCGATGGGGAACGGAAACGCTCCTCGGGCGACCTGGAAAACGGGAAGCTGGAAACAAAGA
This sequence comes from Pirellulaceae bacterium, assembly GCA_029243025.1. Taxonomy (NCBI): domain Bacteria; kingdom Pseudomonadati; phylum Planctomycetota; class Planctomycetia; order Pirellulales; family Pirellulaceae; species Pirellulaceae bacterium. Next base: position 458,345 of record JAQWSU010000030.1, read on the forward strand.
TGGTTAGGTCGGCGTCTCTTTGTGATGAAAACGCCCTGTGGCGCTCGAAGAAGACACCTGGATATCGTCCAAACCCTTATCGAGTCCGCTATCGGCTAGAATTCGCCCAAAAGATGCAAATTTGCGACCGGCCAGCCAAATGGCAAACGGCCTGTTTTCTCAACAGGCGGCAATGCGACGACCAAAATGGTTGAATCTAGGGAAACCATGACTGATTCTGCAAATTTGAACCTAGTGGCTCGGCAAGTGCGACTACCCGTCGAGAAGGTCCAGTCCACCGTTGAGCTTTTAGATGAGGGGAATACGGTTCCCTTCATTACTCGCTACCGAAAAGATCGGACGGGGGGGCTCGATGAGGAACAAATCCGACAAATTCAGGATGCGATTGCGCTGCAGCGACAACTGGGCGAGCGCAAACAGAAAATTCTCAAATCAATTGAATCGCAAGAGCAACTGACCGACGATTTGAAGGCGAAAATTATTGCCGCCATGTCGCTCAAAACGTTGGAAGACCTTTACCTGCCATTTCGACCTAAGAAGCAAACCTTGGCGACCGTGGCCAAGCAGCGTGGCCTGGAACCTCTCGCCCTTGAGGTGCTTAATGCGGTGGGCGAAGTTGAGGATCTTGAGTCGCGTTGTGCAGCCTACCTCGATCCAGAAAAACAGTTAGAAACGGTTGCGGACGTTCTGGTTGGAGTGGGCCATATTCTCGCCGAAATGTTGGGTGACCGAGCCGATCTGCGTGCGATGACTCGGAAACGTATGTGGGACGGCTCACTTGTCAGTAAGCGAATCGAAAATGCCGCCGAAGCGGGTGAACCAGAGGACGGAAATGATCACGCGGTTGACGATGGCGGCAACGCATTGGCGGAAGGCAGCGATGATTTGCCGCCAACAGAGTCCGCTGTGCCAACAGAGTCCACGGCGCCAACAGAGTCCACGGCGCCAACAGAGTCCGCTGTGCCAACAGAGTCCACGGCGCCAACAGAGTCCACGGCGCCAACAGAGTCCACGGCGCCAACAGACCTGTCTGGAGCATTCGATACTGACTCGCAGAAGCAAACTTCTAGCGAGTCGATCGGGGAAGATCAGGCGGAAGCAAGACCGTCCCAGGTGAGTGATCAGAATGACGCAGAAGGCGCCGTGGTTGCCGATAGCGAAGCGAATTCCACCGTCGAAACGTCCGAAGCTTCCGCATCTCAGGAAGAGCCCGTCACCCAGCCCACCGAAACGTCTGCCCAAGCGAGTTACACCGCCGCAGATTCGGCCGATGTTGTGGTAGCAGCTGATGATGCAGGGAAGTCGACAGCGAAGAAGGAAGTGGCTGCCGTGGATGTGGCCGATGGGCCAGCCGGTAAAGCGGCCAAAGTCAAGGCTGCGGAAGAGCGACGTGTACAACGACGCGAGGCACGGCGGCGCAAGCGCCAAAAACTGGAACAGTCATTTAAAGATTACTTTGATTACTCGGAGCCCATCAGTCGCTTGCCGCATTATCGTGTTCTCGCGATTAATCGGGGAGAACGTTGTAAGGTCTTGCGGGTTAAAATCGCCTTCGACAGCGAAGCACTTCGTAGTGAGGCTGAAAAACTGGTTGTGCCGGAAGCACATCCCTATCTTCAGCAGCTGCGCGACGCCCTACATGATGCCCTCACTCGTTTGGTTGTGCCCAGTATTGATCGTGAGATTCGTCGTGAGCTGACAGATCGTGCGGAAATGCATGCGGTCAAGGTGTTTGCTCACAATCTTCGTAAATTGTTGCTGCAGCCACCCCTGCATCACCATCGTGTGTTGGCGATTGATCCCGGCTTTCGAAGCGGCTGCAAATTGGTGGCGATGGATGAGTTCGGCAACGTGCTCGCCCACACTCTGATTCACGTGATTGGTGCCGCCGAGCGGGTGCAGCAGTCTCGTCAGCGATTGATTGAACAGATTCGCGAGCATGAAATAACCGTCGTGGCGATCGGCAACGGTACGGCCAGTCGGGAAACCGAGCAGCTCGTCGCTCAAGTTTTGACCGATGAACTGTCTGATCTCGAAACAAAGTACCTCATGATCAACGAGGCGGGAGCGAGCGTCTACTCTACCAGCCAAACAGGACGAGAAGAACTGTCGAAATATGATGCGACTGTGCGGGGAGCTGTTTCGATTGGCCGTCGTGCTCTGGATCCACTCTCGGAACTTGTGAAAATCGATCCGGCTAACATTGGTGTCGGGCTCTATCAGCATGATATTAAGGCAAAGCATTTGCGCACGTCGCTCGACGCCGTGGTCGAGTCGTGTGTGAACTACGTTGGCGTGGACGTGAATTCGGCGAGTCCTGCATTACTTGGCTACGTGTCCGGGCTGAACCAACTCACCGCACGTAGGCTCTACGAATACAGACTGAAACATGGTCCATTTCGAAATCGTGAACAGCTCAAGGAAGTACCGGGTATCGGGGACGCTACCTATGTTCAGGCTGCGGGATTCTTGAAGATACCCGGAGCTGAGAATCCATTGGATGAAACCTGGATTCACCCCGAAAGCTACGGCATCGCGCGAAGCGTCTTGGAGGAGATCGATGCGGACGTCGCTGCCTTAAGTACTCGGCCAGTCGCTGCCAATCCAAAGCTGGGCGATGTTGCGAATTCAACCGCGACTGCTGAGCCATTTGCTATCGAACCGGACGGCAGCAGCATCCTGACTGGTTCGCCCGAATCGGCTGAAGCTCCGGCCAGTGAAGCTCCGGCCAGTGAAGCTCCGGCCAGTGAAGCTCCAGCCAGTGAAGCTCCGGCCAGTGAAGCTCCAGCCAGTGAAGCTCCAGCCAGTGAAGCTCCAGCCAGTGAAGCTCCAGCCAGTGAAGCTCCAGCCAGTGAAGCTCCAGCCAGTGAAGCTCC